>CAZGKN010000025.1:0-26207 GCA_964525915.1 uncultured Saprospiraceae bacterium
AAGATCACACCATATTCACTGGCGTAATCAGCTCTGGAAGTTGCAGTTCTTACTGCCTCCTGAATTTCTTCCTGTGTAGGCCAGATATCTTTCAGATAGACATCCTGCCCATTGACGTCCTGGGTCAGCGGGTCTTCCATCAGGTTGATATCTACTCTACCAGCGATAGCATAAGCTACAACCAACATCGGTGACATCAGGAAGTTCATCTGAATCTTCGGGTGGATTCGGGCTTCGAAATTCCGGTTTCCACTGAGTACTGATGCAGCAATCAATTCATGCTCATCAATTGCTTTCTCAATATGAGTAGGAAGTGGGCCAGAATTACCAATACAAGTAGTGCATCCATAACCAACTATGTGAAATTTCAGTGCTTCCAGATCCTTCAGCAATCCTGACCGCTCCAGATAGTTTGTTACTACTTTAGAGCCTGGTGCCAGTGATGTCTTGACCCAGGGCTTCACATCCACTCCTCGCTCGATGGCTTTTTTCGCTACCAGACCCGCACCTAACATCACTGATGGATTGGATGTATTGGTGCAGGATGTAATAGCTGCAACTACGATTGAACCATCACTGAGTTTATAGGTTTGATCACCATGGGTGACCTTTACTGTATGCATTGTGTCATTGGAACTGGCAACAGCTGTTGCTGTACTACCACCATTTTGAAGTTTCAATGCTGCTCCGCCATCTTCGAGCCAGCGTTCACGGGCTGCATCTGACATATATGACCTGCCATGCACATCAGATAAAAGCTCACAGAATTTATCATGCAGATCTTTTACCAGAATCTTATCCTGTGGTCGCTTAGGACCGGATACCGCCGGTTGCAGTGCAGATAGATCGATTGTCAATACATCAGAGTAAGTGATTACTTCATTATTATCCCGCCAGAGCATATTGTTCTTACAATAGTCCTGTACCAATTTTAATTGGTCATCATCCCGATTGGTCTTTTCCATATAGTTAATCGTCTGGCTATCTATAGGGAAATAGGTCACGGTACATCCAAATTCCGGCGACATATTGGATATAGTAGCTCTGTCAGGGACAGATAAGTGATCCAATCCATCACCAAATACTTCGACAAAATCACCTACCACTCCATAAGCCCGCAACTTATTTGTGATTTCCAGTACCATGTCAGTTGCTGTAATTCCCTGTGGTAATTTGCCTTTTAATTCAAGGCCAATCACCCGGGGAGTTGTAAAATACGTAGGTTGGCCCAGCAAAGCAGCTTCTGCTTCTATACCGCCTACACCCCATCCGACAACACCAATTCCATTGACCATCGGTGTATGTGAATCCGTTCCGACCAGTGTGTCGGGGAAAGCAACGCCATCCCGGCTGACCACACCTTTTGCCAGATACTCCAGATTGACCTGGTGGCAGATACCCATTCCCGGAGGAACAACCGTAAAGTCTTTAAATGCATTCTGTGCCCATTTGAGTAATTCATAGCGTTCATTATTGCGCTCATACTCTAACTCTACGTTTTTACTATACGCATAATCAGTTCCATAATAATCCACCTGCACTGAATGGTCGATCACCAGATCTACCGGCACTTTAGGATTGATTTTCGTTCCATCTTTACCATGGCGGATTGCCTCAGAACGTATCGCTGCTATATCTACCACTGCCGGTACACCGGTAAAATCCTGCATTAATACTCTTGCCGGTTTAAATGGCACTTCTTCCTCACTTCCTTTAGGGCTCCAATTGATCAGATTCTGAATGTGTGCATCCGTAATCGAGAAATTATCATAATTGCGCAGTACATTTTCTAACAAAATCCGAATCGAATAAGGTAATTTCCGGATTTGTGGATATTTATCAGCTACCTTTTTCAGGCTATAATAAGTGAGATCACCTTTTGATGATCTGAGTATGTCTTTAAATTCTTCTTTCCCTGTTTGCATTTCTGAATTCTTTATTTTTATAAGTAAGGATGTAATCACTTAACACTATCCATTCAATAGTGTTTATCAAAAGTTGGTTATAAGGCGCCCGGCCCTGAGAAACTTATTCCCAGTTACGTTTGGCGGCACAAAATTATAAAAAATAAGCCCCGGTACATTCCCGGGGCTTAACTGAATTATTTAATTTGTATTCGTTCTAAATTATTCCTGATAAAATTACTCAGGTCTGCACCACTCAACATCTGGTGACTGAGTCTGGCTAAATCATAGAGATACTGTGCCAGACCTTTTTGATCCACTTCATCCTGCGTTTTGATTAACTGATCTGCTATGATCGGATTATTGGCATTTACAACCACAGTAAACATCTCAGGCATTTTAGCACCACCCATTCCAGATAACATCTGCATCTCGGTCATACGGCGCATGAATTCCGGGCGGACGATTACAACAGGGTCATCTGTGCTATCCATTGATTTCACCTCTATCTGTGCCATACTGCCCTCAGTAATTGCTTTAAAAATCGCACTTACTTTTTCTTTTTCTGATTCAGTAAGCACTTCAACGATATCTTCTCCCTTATCGATCAATTGATCGGCTACATCAGAGTCAATCCGCTTAAATGTGATGTCCTGATGCTTGTACTCCAGATGTTGCATGAAGTGATTATCGATCACCTGATCAAATATCAGGATATCATATCCCTTATTCTTCGCAGCCTGCACAAAGGAATATTGTTCGTTTTCTCGGGGTGTATAAAGAAGCACCAGCTTACTGTCTTTATTTGTTTGGTTTGCTTTTACTTTTTCCTTGTATTCATCTAAAGTAAAATATTGATTCTCCAGATTTTTAAACAGTGCAAATGCCATCGCTTTTTCCTCAAACTTCGTATCTGAAAGGATTCCATACTTTACAAAGGTGCCAATATCATCCCACTTCTTTTCATATGCCACTCGATCTTCCTTGAACAAATCATTCAATTTCTCGGCAACTTTCTTGGTGATATAACCTGAGATCTTACGCACATTTGAATCTGCCTGCAGATAAGACCGGGACACATTTAATGGAATGTCTGGAGAGTCAATGACGCCATGCAATAACATGAGATACTCAGGTACGATTTCTTTTACATCATCGGTGACAAACACCTGATTGCTGTACAGATGAATCTTATTCTTTTGAATATCAAAATTGGTTTCAATCTTGGGAAAATAAAGTACACCCGTCAGATTGAAGGGGTAATCAATATTAAGGTGAATCCAGAAAAGCGGTGGTGAACTATAGGGATACAGTTCCTGATAAAACGCCAGATAGTCCTCATCTTTCAACTCTGCCGGTGATTTTTTCCAAAGTGGAGAAACGTTATTAATGATATTATCTACTTCGATTTCTTTTTCTTTCTTGTCCTCACCCTCACCGGTCGAAATAGTCTTCTTCTTCTTCCCCAACTTAATCGGCACAGGCAGGAATTTACAAAACTTCATCAGCAGCGTCTCAACCCGGTTATCTTCTGAAAATTCCTTTGAATCATCATCCAGATAGAGAATAATGTCTGTTCCCCGGGTTTTCTTTTTTGATTTTTTAATCTCAAATGAAGTATCTCCTGTACATGACCAAATGACAGGTTCCGCACCTGCTTCATAAGACAATGTGTCCACTTCCACTTTCTTCGAAACCATAAAAGCTGAGTAAAATCCCAGACCGAAATGACCGATTATTCCTGCATCCTCATTAAACTTCTCGATGAATTCCTTTGCACTGGAGAATGCCACCTGATTCAGATACTTCTTCACTTCATCGGGAGTCATTCCGATTCCTTTATCTCTGATAGTAAGTGTGCCTGCCTTCTTATCTGGGATCACTTCAATTGTCAGGTCACCTAACTCGCCCTGCGCTATGCCTTTAGAACTGAGTGTCTTTAACTTGGTAGTCGCATCCACTGCATTAGAGATGAGTTCGCGCAGGAAAATCTCATGCTCTGAATACAGGAACTTCTTGATTATCGGAAAAATATTTTCCGTATTGACCGTTATATTACCTTTTTCCATTACTATTTTTTCACCACCTATCGCAATTGTCGTGCCATCAACAGATAAACTGACAAGATGGCTTTTCACTTTCTCCGCTGAAAATCATTAGATTTGCGACCAATGTTTGCATTCAATCAAATCAGAGATAATGAAGAACTGATAGACTCTACCCGTCATCTGGTGCTCAATGGCAGGTTTCCACATGCAGCTTTGTTTCTCGGTAATGAAGGAAATGAAAAACTAAAATTAGCTTATGCTACTGCCCGATATCTCCTCTGTGAAAATCCATCTGCAACAGATATCTGCGGTGACTGCAACAATTGTCATAAATCAGCCCATTTTAGCCATCCGGATATCTTGTTTTCATTTCCATTTATAAAATCAGGTGATGTCAACCAATGTCTGGACTGCATTAATCAATGGTTAGATGCTGTCAGACAAAATCCTTATCTGAATGTCTTCGAGTGGGTTAATAAATTGGATACACCGGGCAAGATACCCAATATCAATGTCACTGAATGTCTGCGGATAGTCAAAGATCTGTCGATGCGCCCCTTTCTCGGTGATAAGAAAGTGATGATAATCTGGATGCCGGAATATCTGTCAAAAGAAGGAAACCGATTGTTGAAGATCATCGAAGAGCCTCCTGAAAATACGTATATTCTCTTTGTCGCAGAAGATAAAGAACGGATACTGGGCACTATCATATCACGCTGCCAGACGTTTAGAGTTGCGCCGATGAGCAGTACCGATGTTGCCGATATCCTGCAGCAAGAATTTGGAAAAGATCGGGATAGTGCAGAATTGGTTGCCGGCATGTCGAATGGATCAGTAATGGAAGCCTTATCACTATATGATGACAATAACCAAAAGTATAATCAACTACTCATCGACTGGCTGAGATTGTGCTATATCCTGGACAGAGAAGCATTGGTCAAATGGAGTGAGGAATTCAACCAGTTGTCACGTGAGGTACAGAAATATATACTCCGCTTCGGCGCGCATTTCTTTTTGCAATTAATCCGACAAAAGTGGAATTATAACCTGCAGAATTCCTATAATGACCGCTGGGATGAGATTATAAAAAATTTGATACCTTTATTGGATTATACTAAAATAAATCAGTCGGTTGAGATGTTGGAAGAAGCACAATATTTTGTTGACCGGAATTGCAATATGAAAATTCAAATGATAAACATCTCGATTAAAATGCACCAATTATTGAGAAATAAATTAGTCACCAACTAAATATACATACCAAATAATTTAATATGTCTTGCGACACATGCAGTATAAATAAAGGAGGAAAACCAGGGGGCTGTCAGAGTAATGGCGGTTGTTCATCCGGTGGTTGTAACCGGTTAAATACCTACGACTGGCTCAGCACACTCGATATCACAGATCCATCAGCCTCATTGCTCGTAGAAGTATCTTTTCACAATGGCAGTTTCAAAGGTTTCTTCCAATTGCAGCATCCGCTGCAGGCTGAGACCAGAGATACAGTCGTAGTCGATGCAGATGGAGGCTATGACATCGGTGAGATAACACTGAAGGGCGATTTGGTCAGGATGCAAATGAAGAAAAAGCGGGTTGACCCGAATAAGCCATTGAAATCTGTGCTACGCATTGCCAATGAATCCGATATCTATCGTTTACAGGCTGCTTTGGGAAAGGAGAAAAATGCAATTATCCGCTCACGTGCTATCGCCCGGTCATTAGGATTGGAAATGAAGGTAGGTGAAGTTATCTTCCGTGCTGATCAGAAAAAAGCAACTTTCTTTTATACTGCTGATAATCGGGTGGATTTCAGAGAATTGATCAGACATTATGCGAAGGAATTCCGGGTAAAAGTAGAAATGAAGCAAATCGGTGCGCGCCAGGAATCCGGCCTCATCGGAGGACTTGGCTCCTGTGGTCGGGAATTATGTTGTTCTACCTGGCTGACCCACTTCAAATCGGTTACTACCAGCGCTGCCCGGTATCAGAATTTAGCCATCAATCAGGCAAAACTCTCCGGTCAGTGTGGACGATTAAAATGTTGCCTCAATTATGAACTGGATATCTACATTGAAGCCCTGGAAGCATTTCCACGCAATGCAGATACGCTACAATATACCGGCGGATACGCACGCTTGTTTAAGACGGATATCTTTAAAAAACTGATGTTTTATTTTATAAAAGATGAACGTGGTAAAGACACGCTGATTTCACTTCCGGTAGATCATGTCAAGCAATTAATCAATGAAATAAATGCCGGGATCATTCCACATACTATTAAAGGCACAAAAGTTGAGCAGTTTGATGACGAAGATCTCCAGGATGAAGAACTGACAGGGGTGATTGAACTTAAACCCGATGTCAAAAAACGAAATAATAAAAACAGAAAACCAGACCGAAATAACCAAAACAGATCGGATCGCCCACAAAGTGACCGTCCACATAGAGACCGACCTCCAAATAACAGACAAGGTAATCCACAGGATAATAATCAGGATAGGAATCGCGAAAGAAATCCTAACCGGGAGCAAGACAGAAGACAAGACAGAAGACAAGAAAGAAACCAGGATCAAAATCAGACTAATGACCCGCGCCGCGAACAAAACAGGAATTTGAATCCGGGTAATAATCAGAATCAAAACCGGAGACCAGACCGCAATCCCGATCAAAATCAACATAGAAATTCTCAACCCCGATCTGATGAACAACGTAGAGACAACAAACGGCGATTTGATAAGAGGCGCAATGATAAACCGCGCGGAAATAATAATCAGAATTCAGGTAAGAATGATTCCGGAACGCCTCCTGCAGAGTAAATGAATTATTTGGGCTATATTATAATCATCTCCCGGATTGTATCAGGATTCAATTGTCCCTACAAATAATCGCAATGCGTCCAGTACCCGGGTGGTTACGAAGTCTATATTGATATTGCGCTCTCTGTTATATACAAATGTAAAAGTGCGTACCTCTCCTCCTTTGTGTGCCAGGCAAATCCAGTAAGTGCCTACCGGCTTGTCCGGGGTTCCCCCATCCGGCCCGGCTATCCCTGAAATCGCCGCAGAAATATCCGAGCCAAATCGTTCATTGGCACCTATTGCCATCTGCCTGACCACCGCTTCACTGACTGCACCTTGTGTATATATCAGATCCATATCCACACCCAATAAATCCCGCTTTGCTTCATAGGAATAAGTGACTGCACTGCCCATATAAAAATCAGAAACACCGGGTTGCCTGACAATCACAGCAGAAATATTCCCACCGGTACAACTTTCAGCCAGACTGAGCTTCAGCCCTTTCTTACGCAATTGGTCAGCTAGCACACTCACTAAAGTGTCCTGATCTCGTCCATAGACAAATTTACCAAGACGTGTCTCAATCGCCTGTGCATAAGACTCAATCTCAGCGGACAATTTTTCATTATCCACCGATCGTCCGGATAAGCGCAGTCTGACCTCACCCATAGCCGGGAGATAAGCTAAAGAAATATGTGTGGGTAAAGCTGCTTCAATATCAGCAATGCGTTCTGCCAGGTCAGACTCACCGATCCCGGCAGTCTTAATAGTCAGATGAACTAACTGAATATCATGCAAAGCTGATGCTATCAAAGGTAGAAATTGGCACTCAAATAAATACTTCATCTCATGCGGCACACCGGGGAAGCAGGCAATATGCTTATTATTATACCTGAGATATACACCCGGAGCAGTTCCTCTGGCATTGTGCAAAGCCACCGCACCTTGTGGGATCATACATTGCTTTTTTTGAATTTCACTTACTGTGCGCCCGGACTGGGCATAATAATCCAGGATATTTTTCCAACTATCTTCGTCAAAAACCAAAGGCATTTCCAGCGCAATGGCAATAGCTTCTATCGTTTTGTCATCCAATGTAGGACCAAGACCACCGGTAAAGATCAAAAGATCATCGCGCTCCATCAGATCAAACAGACATCGTCTTATTTCATTTACATCATCAGCTATACTTATATGATTGGTCACCTGAATACCCACATCCTGGCATTTGGCAGAGATCCAGGCACTATTGGTATCAATTACCTGACCGATCAATAGTTCATCACCTACGGTTATTATACTTGCTTTCATTGTTTAGATCCATTTATACTACTTAAAAGTGTTATTTGCTGGCAATATTTCAACGCATTATAAAAAATATTTCATTGTTTAACCGTTTCAGGCAGCGTTTGTTTTATACTGTACGTCAGTATTATATGTCTGGAAGGAATTTCAGGCTAAAGTCTTTAGGTTAATAGATAATTGAGAAATAGGTGAGCAAAAGAGTTCACCTTTTTCTATTTAGCACGTAACCATTTACTTAAATCCTTTAATGTCGCCTTTTTACCATACATCAGAATTCCTATCCTGTAAATCTTTGCGGACAGCCAGGCAAACAAGTAGGTGGAAGCCAGTAATATCACTAAACTCAAAATAATCTGCCATACCGGTGGATTAAATGCCAACCGTGCAGGCATTACGATAGGTGAGAAAAAGGGTATGATGGAGCACCAGAAAGCCAGGGGACTATCCGGTGACCGGATTACTGAGAATGCCATATATATTGCAAGAATTAAAGGCATGATCACAATGAAAGTCAGCGATTGTGAATCACTCAGATCATCACCAATGGTACTTCCAATGGCAGCAAACATCGCAGCGTACATCAGATAACCTAAAAAGAAGAAAACCAGAAACAAAGGAATGACCATAAACCAGTTAATGGCTGCCACTTGACTCATTATCTCACTGTACATACTCGATTGTACCTGACTGGCCATAGCTGCGCCTTCCGGTGAAATCATTTCTGTCGAAAATCCACCGCCAAATAATGTCACAATAAGTGCAATAGTCAGTGGTGTCATAATCAGCCAAATCAGTACCTGAAAAATACCAACCAGTCCAACACCAATTATTTTCCCCATCATCAGATCAATAGGTCTGACCGTATTTATCATGACTTCGATGATTCGGTTCGTCTTTTCTTCCATCACGCTCTTCATGATCATACTGCCATTAATGATCAGCAGCAGATAAAGCAGCAAACCGGTCACACCGCCCAATACTGCTGCGACCTCACTTCCTGTATCCTTTGAAGTATCAATACTCTTTGTTTCTAAGGCTACCGGATTACTAAATCGTTGTAACTCATCTGCACCGAGATTATGCTTTTGCAGCATTTTCATCCGTACATAAGCGGATGCCAGGTTTTCGAGATTCATCCGTACTGTAAGGCTAACCTGTCCGTCAGCCAAATACTCCACCTTGTAATCCTTATTCAGATTATCGACTGAATCACGAAACATCAGTATCCCCGCTATACTGTGCCCTATACTGTCTCTATATTGTGCTAATTCAGCAGAATTAATATGTTGTAAATGAATATTCTGATAATTCATTACAGTGTCCGGAATTACCCCGGCCTGATCCAATAAACCAATGGTAAGTTCAGACTTATCTTCATAAGAAATCAAATAACCTGCCAATGCAGAAAAAATGGCTATTAAAAGTGGAGCTAACAGGGTAATTATAATAAATTTCTTCTTAAACGCACGACTGACAAACTCACGTTTAGTAATGATTAATATATTGCTCATGTACTTTCAGGCTTTTACAGAAAGCTAAAAGTAATTATTTTGAATGAAATATATATCTTTGCGCAAATTTTAAAAGAAATATGAGTTTGCAAAGAAAAAAACAATCCCCGTTAATGAATTTCTTAATAGAAAAGCAAAATCTTTTATTAGGGATTGTGGGAGCGATAGTTTTAATCGTAGTTGGATATTTTGCATACAATAATTGGATTGTAGGCCCTAAAAATAAACGTGCAGTAGATCACATGTATCAGGCACAGTTTGCATTTGATCAGGATTCTTTCCAGATGGCACTGAATAATCCAGGTGGCGGCGGAACAGGTTTTCTGAAAATCATCGAGAAATACAGCGGTACAGAATCTGCTAATCTGGCACATTACTATGCCGGTGTTTGCTATCTGAATCTGGGCCAATTTGATAATGCAATCAAATATCTGGAGAAATATTCAGCCAAAGACCCACTGACCGGAGCTATGAAATATGCTGCACTGGGCGATGCGTATGCTGAGAAAAAACAGGATGATAAGGCGCTGGATGCTTATAAAAAAGCGGTTCAGACTTCACAAGATAACACTACCGGACCTTATGTATATAAGAAACTGGCAATGTTTCAGGAGCACATGGGCAAATGGGCTGATTGTCAGAAGACCTGGCAGGATTTGTTGAGCAAATTCCCTAAATCCGGTGAAGCTATCACTGCAGAGTTGAATATCGACAGAGCGAAATTTAAAGTTAGCGAGAAGTAATCAGTCTTACTGTACAACATGGCTACCTCTACTCTCAGTACTGCCTATTTTTCAGATTTTGACCATTCGAAGCTCCATATTGGCTTAGTTACAACTGAGTGGAATAAGGAGATTATCGACAGAATGCATAATGCATGTATTGAGATATTGTCAGCCAATCACATCAATTCTGATCAAATCTATGAGATATGTGTTCCTGGTTCTTACGAGTTACCGTTTGGAGCACGACTTCTACTGGAACAGCATAAGCTGGATGCAGTCATCTGTCTGGGGTGCGTCATTAAAGGCGAAACTTCCCATGACGAACATATTAATAGAGCAGTTTCTTCAGGATTAATGCAACTGGGATTAATGACATCAACTCCAGTTATCTTTGGTGTACTCACCACCAATGACGAAGCACAGGCAATCGAGCGATCCGGTGGTAAGAAAGGGAATAAAGGTGCCGATGCAGCGCTGACAGCATTGAAAATGATTGGCATAGCCAAACAGCTAAAGCCCGAAAAGAAGAAAATTGGTTATTAGCATCCAATTCATTGGATATCAGGCACTTTCTACGATTTGTCAAATTTTATCCGGTGGATTGAGTTTCAGGAAAGGATAGGTAGTAAGGAGTTTATTATATTGTTCATTTACCTTTTGCAGATGATTCTTTGACTCTTTGCTTTCCGGATGTAATAAACGATGACCGGCCAGTAAATTAAATTTTTCTACAGACTCCATTATTTTTAAAGTTTCGGAGGTAAAGTAATTCTCTCTTAATTTTCGCCAGATAAATTCTATGGCCAATTTGCCCGGATGGATCAGATCCGTATCGTAAAAGCGATAATCCCTTAATTCATCCATCATGATTTCATATGCAGGGAAATAACTCACTTGTGAGAATTTTGCTTGCAGTTCAGCAATCGCTAATAACAGAATAGCCTTACTGCGCTGGTTTTCTATCAGTCCATCGCGAATATGGCGCACAGGGCTGACAGTGAAAATAATCTCCATATCGGGCAACAATGTCAGCCATTGGTCAATCAATGAAACATATTCTGATACAATCTCATCAATTGTCAAAGTTCGGTTTGTAAAAAAGGAAGACGGTGCTTTATGGCAATTCCCTGTAATACACCCATCTGACTGCAAAGCATATACCTTTGCAGTTCCCCAGGTCAATATCAATACCATTTTGCTTCCGATCTGTACTGAACATTTTTTTACAGAATCATTCATTTTATCAAGCGCGGATTGGGCATTCAAAGACTTGAAAGCTCCATGATGTTGCCAACTGATATAGAATTCACTTAAACGTACCAGATCTGTAGCATCCCATTTTCGCTGTGTCAGGAGATTCGAAACACATTGGCCTATACTCAGGGGATTATACAGTATTCCTTGCGGATTTGCTGCTACAGAAAATCCATCCTCCAGCATTTTATTGGCGATATGATCACTAAAACAAGAACCTACGAATATAAATTTATTATTATATGTTAATGTTGATTCGCTATTAAATTGAACAGCGGTAGTTAAACGTAACTCAGTGGACATTAAAATTATTTTTTTTGATGGCTATACCTTAAAAATGAGAATTATTTTTTCCATTTTTACAGAAATTTAGAATGAATGCAAAATTTTAACATGATCACCATTATTATGTTTTAAAAGTTTGTCTATCTTAGTACCTCTATTTTAATTTACAACATTTAAATGCAAAAACTAATACTCCTTTTAATAGTCAGTTGGATTTCTGTAAGTGCAATCCAGGCGCAGGATATACATTTCTCGCAGTTTTACAGTTCACCACTTAATTTGAATCCTGCACTCACAGGAGTCATGAACTGTACAGACCGATTTACATTGAATTATAGGAATCAATGGGCAAGTGTATTAAAAAGTAATGCTTTCAATACATTTTCGGTATCGTATGACAGAAAAAACACAGTAGGCCAGTATGATTATTGGGGTATCGGTGTGAATATCTGGGGCGACAGAGCGGGTGAGGTAGAATTCAGTACTATTTCTCCACAGGTAGCACTCAGCTACTCAAAGTTTATTGCTGGCTCACGGAAAGAGGCACATTATCTGGTATTTGGAGCCGAAGGTGGTGTATCGAACCGAAGCATCAACTTTACAAATATGAAGTTTGGTCTGCAATCTAAAGACGGCGAGTACTGCCCTACCTGTAATTCAGGTGAGCAATTGAATTCCTTTGATCCGAATTTCTGGTTTGGTGAATTGTCTGCAGGCTTACTTTGGTTCTCTACATTCAGTGAGGACGCCAGTTTTTATGTCGGTGGTGCATACAGTCATCTGACCAGACCGAATCAGTCTTTCTGGCGTGATTCCAGTGCAGTACCTAATGTTCCACTATATAGTAAAATTACTGCGCATATTGGTGGTGATTTTGCCGTAGGTGAAAATCTAAGCTTAGTACCGGGCATAGTAACTTTCTTCCAAGGCCCGTCCTTCCAGTTTAATGGCGGTACATCATTCCGATTCTGGTTAGAAAGGAACCGTTGGTCCAAGCAGGCTATCCAATTTGGATTGTTTACCCGTATAGCTAACCACTGGAGGAAGACACTGGAGCCTGATGCGATTATACTTTCTACTCGTCTGGATTACAATGAGTTCACTATTGGTTTTAGCTATGACCTGAACATCTCATCTCTGCGACCTGCAAGTAATGCCAATGGTGCTTTTGAAATAGCACTGGGCTATCTGCTATGCGGACCGGAGCGTAGAGGTGTTTATTGCCCTACATTCTAAACTGATTTATTTAGCATAGCCTCATTATGTTTTCAAGTGATAAAAATAAAACCGGGAGTTCTGGTGGAGAATTCTCAATCAATTCTATTGCATCAGGTTCAGCAGTACGTGGAGATATAACGGCTATCACTGACATGCGTATTGATGGTACGCTGGATGGAAATATCAGTTGTGAAGAACGGTTTATATTAGGACAAAAAGGTAAAGTTACCGGTGATATCAAGTGTAAGAGTGCTGTCATTCATGGATCGGTCACCGGAAGTTTAATAGTTTCAGAAAGCCTTGAGATTGGATCCACAGCAAATCTGCAGGGGGATGTAAAAACGACAAAATTAATCATATCAGAAGGAGCGATCTTTAATGTACGATGTGAAATGCTGGGAATAGACAAACCATCACCGAAATCAAAGTAGCCATTGCTGAAGCGCGACCCAAATTCGTCCTATGTCAAATACAGCAATCTGGGTTTTCAACTGATCGCTTGTATCTTGGTGGGTTATTTTGGTGGTAAATATCTGGATAATCATCTGATACCTGGAAAGCCGCCTTATTTTACCATCACATTAATCCTTCTGCTGATCATCGGATTTCTCTATAAGATGATAAAAGATCTCTCAAATAACCAAAAATGAAACCTTCGTCTTTTCTGATCTATTTCTTACTGGCAGTAACAATATCACTGGTAATTATATTTATTGCCTCGCTCTTCCCGGAAGCGGCTTTACATCTTAAGTTCTATGGTTTTAGTGTAGGATTCTTAGCTATTCTATCAATCATTTATTATTTCGCTGGCAGCAATAGCAGACAATCAAGGAATATATACTTATTTACCTGGATCAGTCTCCTCATGACGCTGATCAAGTTAATCGGATGTAGTTTGTTCATCTACTATTATAAAGTAAATTACCTGCCCACAAACAGTATTTATATATACATGTTTTTCTTATTTTATCTGATTTTTACACTGCTGGAAATATTTACACTCCGGCAAAATGATGAGACAAACTAAATGAATCTTCTTCGCAAATGCTTTTATTATATTTACAGTGGATTCATCAGGAACAATTCTGGTTTAGTGCCGGGTAATTATTGCGATGCATTTAAGTTTAATTTCTTATTCTCGCAGTAAACATTTCTGCAAACGAGAATATTTTATCAAAATAGATTAGAATTATATAAAATGAAAGCAATAGTGAATGGTAATCACAGCATAGTATTAAATGAGGATACTATAAAAGATATTGTTCTTTGGCAGGAAGGTGACACTGTCATTCTACGTGATTTAGGTAAAAATATAAGAGCACACATCATCTCTACGAATCACCAGACCAGAGAGTATCAAATCGAAATCAACAAAAAAATTTATCAGGTCAAACTTGAGACAGCACTTGAATCTAAATTGGCGACTCTCCCTATGATGAGTAAGTCAGCACCTACTGTTAATATCATCAAGTCACCAATGCCCGGACTGGTGCTCAAAATCAATAAATCAGCCGGCGATGAGGTCATTGCAGGAGAAACATTGCTCGTTTTGGAGGCAATGAAAATGGAGAATCAGATCAAAAGCCCTGTCAATGGCCGTATTCACACAATAAATGTGCAGGAAGGTGCGGCTGTTGAAAAAGGCAGCACGCTGATCGTGTTTGACAAAGTTTAATCTGGCGCTATATTCTTACAGACTAATGTTTATTCATTAGTCTGCTCTTTCTCTGCATGTGCGATCACCAGTGCATTTTGAATATCCGGTGGTGCATCACTGTATTCGCAAAATTCAGTTGAGAATTTAGCACGGCCTTGCGTAATGGAGCGTAGTGATGACGAGTAATCCGCCATTTCTGCCAAAGGTACCCGGGCTGAGATCTGTTGATACAAACCATCAGAACCCATTCCTGTAATGATAGCTCTGCGGGTCTGTAAATCACCCATCACATCGCCTACCATATCTTCAGGTACGAAAACTTCCAGATTATATACAGGCTCCATGAGAATAGGCGCTGCTTTCTTGAACGCATTCTTAAAAGCCATGGTCGAAGCTATCTGGAATGCCATATCATTACTGTCCACAGGGTGCATCTTACCATCATAGATACTGATACGGATATCCCGGCATCTCGAGCCCGTCAGTGGTCCTTCTTCCATTTTCATCAAAATACCCTTCTTGATGGCATTAGAGAAACGGCTGTCTATTGTACCACCGACTATGCACCACAGGAAAACCAATTTACCACCGCAGGGCAAATTGTCGTCTTCTGTATTCCTGACTGTAAGTCTGGTAGGCGCGGGCGTACCTTCATAGTTGGACTCTATACGAATATGGATCTCTGCGACCCAGCCGGCTCCACCACTCTGCTTTTTATGCCGGTATATCTCATCGGCGCCTTTGCGGATGGTCTCACGATATGGGATATTAGGTGCTTCATATTTAATATCTACGCCATAGCTACTCGATATTCTGGATTTGATGATATCCAGGTGCAATTGTCCCTGCCCATGCAATATAGTCTGTTTCAATTCCTGTGAGTGTTCGATTTGTAGCGTCGGATCTTCTTCATGTAAGTTACCGAGTGCCCGGGCTACTTTCTCCAGATCATGTTTATCCGGTGGTACCAGTGCCATCCGATGACGTGGTGTAGGAAAAATGATCGGTTTTATTTTTCGGTTTGTTCCTTTCTCATTGAGCGTGTCATTGGTATGTGCATCTTTTAATTTGACTGATACGCCAAGGTCACCGGCAATTAGCTTTTGTTCTTCAGTACGAGTCTTACCTTCAGTGACGTACAAGTGACTAAATCGCTCATGTCCATCATTATCAGCATTGATTAGTTCATCTCCGCCTTTCAATGTCCCGCTATAAACCTTAAAATAAGTTACATTTCCTACATTCGGTTCTACTATTGTCTTATAGACAAATACAGTCGTAGATTTGGTAGGATCAACAGGTAATTCAGTTCCATCCACTAATATTTCAGCCGGTCTGTCTGCAGGTGAAGGTGCGATATCATTCAGAAATCCCATGATACGTCCACTACCCATATTTTTACTGGCAGATGCACAAAATACAGGGAAGAACTGTTGCTTACTCAAGCCAATTGTAAGGCCGCTTGCTAAGTCTTCTTCGGTAAGTGTACCTTCCTCAAAGTATTTCTCCATCAAGCCTTCACTATTTTCAGCCGCAGCTTCTACCAATTGATTATGCAATTCATTGGCTCTGTCTTTCTCTGAATCCGGGATCGCTATTTTCTCCGGTTTACTACCACCGTCCGGGAAGCGATATGCTACCATTCGCAATGCATCGATAATGGTATCAAAGCCATTGCCCGAGTTCATGGGATACTGGACAGCGATAACATTATTACCAAATCGCTCTTTCAGTTGACTGAGCGACTTCTCATAATCAGCCTGTGAGTGATCCAATTGATTTATCACGAAAATAGCCGGCAAATTAAACTCTTCTATATAAGCCCACTGTAGTTCAGTTCCTACCTCTACCCCATATTTTGAATTGATCATCATTACTGCAGTATCCGCGACCTTCATCGAAGAGATACATTCACCCACCAGATCATCTGAACCCGGCGTATCGATGATGTTTATTTTGGAATTTTTCCAGTGAACATGCATGAGTGAGGAATAGATAGAACTATGTCTTTCTTTCTCAATATCCAGATAATCAGAAACCGTAGTAGAATCATCTACTGAACCGATACGATGAATCTGCTTTGCCTCAAAAAGCATGTTTTCTACAAAACTTGTCTTGCCACTACCTGAGTGGCCAAGCAATATGATATTACGGATGTTTTTTGGATCACTGACCATAGAAATTAGATATTAACTTTATTAAAATATATTAAAAATTATTACACATAGCTTTCTGCTATGGATAACCTAAATTATCGCATAGTGGTGAATACTAACCCTTGAAATTTGAAACCCATGAAGTATAAAAATACTTAGCGGATGCTAATTTTCCTAATTATTAACCAGAATTTGTTTTTACCAGCGTATTTTTTTCTAAAATTTGAACTTATAAGCAATGATAATTATTTAAGAGATTGGATGAGCATTAATCAATTAATAAAGTCAATCGTCATTTTTCCGGTACGCGTGTACCAGTACCTTATCAGCCCTTTGTTAGGACCAAACAAATGCCGATATCAACCTACTTGTTCACATTATATGATCGAGGCGATTCAGGAATGGGGTGTATTCAGAGGTACATGGATGGGACTGAAACGCATATCCCGCTGTCACCCCTGGGGAGGTTCCGGGTACGATCCTGTAAAAAAGAAAAGGGATTGAAAAATATCAATCCCCTTTACTAATTCTTATCTCAATTATTATTTCTTGAATTGCATTTGTACGACTCTATTGCCGATTTTGCTACCGAGATCAAAAGCAGCCAAAGCGTCCATTCTAAAGTGTACACCTAATGGGAGACGACTATACCCATTTTCCTCAGCCATCTGTGTAAATGACTGGAAAGTTCGTGGAGTACCTTTAAATTCGGTACGGCCTTCATGACATCTGTCAGTCAACTGATAGTTATCACCAAATACACTGGCCAAAACCTTAGCAGCTGCTGATGAAAAAGTACCATGTCCGGAAGGATAGGTAGGGAACGGTGGTGTAAAGAAATTACCGGTACCATCAGGACACATAATAGTCTTCCAATCAGTATCACCCATATATTTTGAAATATAATCCACAGGTCGGATCAGGTTGTAGATATATTTATTCTTCCAGGAGCCAATACCGGCATCACAAAGTGCCATTGCGGTCTTGGTATATACTACTGCACTCTCTGCAAGATTATAGTTCTCAGCGGTTAAGATCTCATTACAGATTGCCATCCAACGACCAGCCGGGCTAAATGTCAATGTAGGACAATCATCACTCCAGAACTGAGCAATCCAATAATCTTCGGAATCATGATTATCTCTGGCGGCATTACACAAGTCATGCGTTTCTTTTGCCTGCTTATAAAATTCTGAATTCGGATCAGTGCTGAAAGGTACTGGTGGATAGATACTCAGGTCATCTTCATTAGCAGCAAATGGACGGACATCACCCCAGTATGAAAGCACAGCCGGCTTATAATCTGGTTTTGTTGGTTGCCATTTATCAGGTCCGACAGGGGGTACATATGATGGGTCATTTACTTTATTGTACGCTGCATCACCCGACTTATCAGTACGTGACCAGGTATAAATAATCTCAGCAACTTCCCGACCCAGATCAAGTGATCGGGCAACCGTAGCTGCATCGAAATTCTGTTCATACTTTTCCATCAAATTATTAAAAGTACGATCGATACCTAACTGTTGAGAGGAGGGCGCATCCGGGAAAAAGTTTTTAAACCCATACTTAAATGCATTGTTCATCACTATTGCCCAGGCATAAGTATCATTTGGATTAATCTTTGGCATTGTCAATCCGTAGTTTACTGATGCAATTGAATTGTACTTGTCACTCATACCCAGTACGATAGACTCATACGCTCCCAGATTGATGTAAGCCGAAGAACGGGCTGAGATACACGGGTTATTGTATCCCGGAGTAAAACGCTCAATGCTGAGATAGAATTTATTCCATTCCAGCGCTACGTCATTGGATAGTTCATAGGGTTTTTTGTATTCAGGCTTCAAGGGCTGATCATCCGGCCTACAATACGTAAAGAGTATAGAAAAGATCAGAATAGGTATAAGCTTATACCCATGTTTACAAAGTAAGGTCATAATTAATTAACTGTTAGAATAAAAATTAACACAAATATCGGGAAATATATCATTTCTCCAAATATTTAATACAATATTTAAGGACATCAATATCCTTATTTTAAAATACGAGTCATTCTACATTTATCTAAGCAAAGTCATTCATCTGATTTATAAAATCTGCTCCGGAATTACGGGTGTTAAAAAAGACAAATAATGATTAGCCATTACTAAAAATAAAAAAGGGATTGGAAGAAAGCCCAATCCCTGACAGTTAATTAATTACGATGTAATTTACTTCTTGAACTGCATCTGTGCTACTCTGGTACCAATTTTAGTTCCCAGATCCAGTGCAGCGATAGCATCCATCCGGTAATGTACGCCTAATGGAAGTCTGCTATATGCATTTTCTTCAGCCATCTGTGTAAACGATTGGAAGGTTCGTGGTGTTCCTTTAAATTCAGTTCTTCCCTCATGGCATTTATCGGTCAACTGATAATTATTACCTAATATACTGGAAAGAACCACGGCTGCTGATGATGCAAATGTACCGTGTCCTGATGGATAAGTAGGGAATGGCGGTGTAAAGAAATTACCGGTGCCATCCGGACACATAATAGTTTTCCATCCTGGCTCATTCATATATTTCGAAATATAATCTACAGGACGCAGCAAATTGTAAATGTACTTATTCTTCCAGGCACCTATACCTGCATCACATTGGGACATTGCAACTTTTGTAAACATCACCTGGCTCTCTGCCAAATTAAAATTCTCCGCAGTTAAAATCTCATTTGCAATCGCCAACCATCGACCTGCAGGGCTAAATGTAAGTGTAGGACAATCATCACTCCAAAACTGTGCAATCCAGAAATCTTCGGATTCATTATTATTTCTTGCAGCTTCGCAAAGATCACGACATTCCTTAGCCTGCTTATAAAATTCAGAATTTGGATCAGTACTAAATGGTACAGGTGGATAGATACTGAGATCACTTTCAGATGCAGCAAATGGACGAACATCACCCCAATATGAAAGCACTGCCGCCTGATAATCCGGACTGGTTGGTTGCCATTTATCTTCGCCTACCGGTGGAACATAAGATGGGTCTTTCACTTTGTTGTAAGCTGCGTCACCCGGTTTATCTGTCCGAGACCAGGTATAAATTATCTCTGCTACTTCACGGCCCAGGGCTAATGAACGTTCGATAGTTGCAGCATCAAAATCCTGCTCATACTTATCCATCAGACTGTTGAAAGTACGCTCGATGCCCAGTTGCTGGGAAGATGGTGCATCAGGAAAGAAATTCCTGAATCCATACTTGAATGCATTATTCATCACTATTGCCCAGGCATAATTATCATTTGAATTGATCTTAGGCATAGACAAACCATAATTGATTGTCGCAATAGAATTGTACTTATCACTCATTCCCAAAACAATTGATTCATAAGCACCCAGATTGACGTATGCCATTGTCCTACCTGAAATACACGGATTATTGTATCCGGGTGTAAATCGCTCTATACTTAGGTAAAACTTATTCCATTCCAGGGCTACTTCATTTGACAGTTCATAAGGCTTCTTATAAACCGGAGTTACTGGCTTATCATCAGGACGACAATAAGTGAAAAGAAGTGTAAAGATCAGGATAGGAAAAAGTTTTAAAAAATTTTTAAGATAATTAGACATCATTAATATTTTTTTAACTGTTAAGTAATATTAAGAGCAAATATAGATATTTTTATCTTATATAGTAAACATTTAATCATTCTTAGAGTAAATAATATTATATATATATTTATTTATATATATAATATTCATGTATATCTTACATTTATGCTCTATCCTATAAAATGGAGTACGTTAAATTTATTCTATTTCAAGGGATTATCTTACATTTGATACAACTGAATCCTTAAAACAGAAGAACATGAAGTCTAAATTGTACAAAATATCAATCGTAAGTGTTATTTCATTTATAGTATGTCATGTTTTCTATCTATCATGGATAAACAATCCACCCAATTATAATACTGGTGCACCTGGCGAATTTACCTGCAATGTATGTCATGCACCTGACAATAATAATCCACTGACGGGAAATTTCAGTATTAGCGGATTACCAGATACGGTATTGCCAGGTCAGACCTATCGTATAAAAGTAAAATTAAACTTAACCGGTGGCGCAGGCATCACCGGCGGTTTCCAGCTTACACTAATTGGTCAGGACCTAAAGCAATTCGGTACGCTAACCGATGCCAGCCCCAATGCCGGAATCGAACAGCAGATTTTCAGACAATATCTGGAGCAACACGGACCTAATACTTTTGCAAATAATGAAATAGAGTGGGAAGCAGACTGGCACAGCCCTGATTTGACTACACTAAGTCAAACTTTCCAACTGTATGCTACTGCGATCATAGGCGATGGCGATTCTACGGCTTTAGGCGATAACCAATTAACTTTCAGAGACAGCGCATTTTTCAAAAGTGACTATGTACCTATGAGTTTAACACTATCAAAGAAAGATGCCAGTTGTGCCGGATTAGAAAATGGATATGCCATCGCTGCTGCCACCGGGGGTGTACCACCCTATACTTTCCAATGGTCTGATGGTTCAAACAATCCGATTAATGACAGCCTCCGGGCAGGTGCATACCGTGTTACTGTCAGTGACAGCCATCAGGATACTATTAGCAGAGTAATCACGATCCGCGAACCTGCGCCAGTGTTTGGTTATATAGTCAAAGCTGATATACCCTGCAATTCAAGTACCTTAGCGGATGCAATCGCTGTTCCGACTACCGGTGTGAGTCCATTTACCTACCTGTGGTCCAATGGTGATACCAGCAGGATAACCAGTTTTTCACATCCCGGTAAAATAAAAGTTACAATTACTGATTCCAGTAGTTGCACTTTTACTGCAGAAGCGTTTATTTTAAACAGAGATACATTTAAAATAACTATCACTGATATCAATAATGTGAGTTGTCACGGAGGAAATAATGGTTCTGCAAAAGCAGTGGCCAATATTCCTTTTCCTACATCATATCAATGGTCTGATGGCCAGACGACACAGACGGCCTCGAATCTCCCAGCCGGTGAATATTCTGTTACAGTAACCTCACCACAGGGCTGTGAAGTGAGCAAGTCGGTCACTATACGTGAGACCACTCCCCTTTCTATAAAAACGAATGTAAAAACAAACCCCAGTTGTCATGGGTCGTACAATGGTGTCATTTCAATATTTGCGGATGGAGGTGTGCCACCTTATTCGTATGTATGGGATGACAGTACAACAAACAAAACACGAATAAACCTCATAGCCGGTAACTATAATGTTACTGTGACTGATGCTTTCGGCTGCACAGCCAGTCAAAGTATTTCCTTATCCGAACCGGATTCATTATTTATATTAGTAGATCAGGTTGATGAGACTGGTTTAAACAGTAATGATGGAAGAGCTGCAGCCTTAGTGAGTGGTGGTAATACACCATACAGGTACGCCTGGTCAAATGGCAATACGAATCAGGTCCAGGACAATCTGGCACCTGGTTACTATGAGATTACAGTTACTGATGTCAAGGGTTGTATATTTGGTAAGACAGTTTTTATCCATCCTTATGATTGTAGCTTATCAATCGATTCAGTATCAAAAACCCATATCCTTTGCTACGGTGAGCAATCCGGTGAGATATCTGTAAATGCCAGTGGCGGTAATGCACCATATCAATATGAATGGTCAGATGGAAAGACCGGCGCAGAAATACAAAATCTAAATGCAGGAACCTATCATCTTACCATAACTGATAGTACAGGTTGTGATGTACAAGGATATTTTAAAATCAATACACCGCCCAAACTCATCCGCCAACTGAAGATCACCGATGCTTCAGCCGTATTTTCAGTTGATGGAAGTATTAAGATAACAGCCGGTGGAGGCACAGCGCCTTTTACAATCGAAGTGGATGGTGTAGATACGATTAAAAACTACTCAGGTATTGCTGAATTTAAAAATCTGTTTAATGGCTTACATTCTTATAGTATTACTGACGCCAATGGTTGTAGTTTATCAGAGTTCTTTATTATCAATGTAATCGGTTGTCAACTAAATACGCAGGACAATGTAATACAGGATGTCAAGTGTCATGGCGATTCGACCGGAGCGATTTGCCTTCAGGTAGTAAATGCGCAGGGACCGTACGACATATTCTGGGAAGATGAATCAAATGGGGATTGCCTGAGAAATTTAGCGGCCGGTGCCTACTCGGTATATATTTATGATTCGATCGGCTGTCAGTTACTTGATACATTTCTCATTAGTGAACCGGCGCTGTTTGCAATAAACAGTATAGAGATTGATACACCTCATGTTGATCAAAATGATGGTGCAATATTTCTGAGTCTGGCAGGTGGAGTTCCGCCATATAATGTTGAATGGACAAAGGATGGATTACCCTATACCGCTCCCATACAGGGATTATCAGGTGGTGACTACCACTTCATAGCACATGATGCCAATGGCTGCGAATTGACAGGTGATACCATTCATTTGAAAGAAAAAACAACCGCTATTAAGCGGAAACTTTCAAATAAAATAATATTCTATCCCAATCCGACATCGGAGCAGGTTTACTTTAATTCCGAAATGGGTAAACCCGGGCGCATTGAAATGTATTCAATCAATGGGCAGGAATTCAAACCTGAATATACGAGTGAGGATAATGTAACCACTATTACATTAACAGGCATGCCTAATGGAGTTTATGTAATTCATGTGATCTATGATAAAATGACCTATTCCGGGAAAATACTGATAGTTCATTAGGTATAAAATGGAGTAATATTTTGATGTTCTCCATCACAATAGTTAATTAGAGTGGTTTTGCAAATCTATTTGTGCCTTGACGATAAACGAAAACACATAGACATACATAAGCACACCTATTGATGTCTCAAAGGTAGGTTCGTATAACATCGTTATTGTAAATAATAGCAACAGAACTTGCAAAGGTTTATTTCTGCGGAATGTCTTCGTAAAGATCGGAAATAAAAATCCGATAAAGAAAATACTCAATGAGATGAGCCCACCAAAAAGTGTAGTATAAATAAACTGATTGTGTGGTATTCGCACAGGGAGGTGGAGCATTAATTGTTGGCCATTCGCCTGGAGTTCTTCATTCTTGTCTCCGGTGCCAATGCCGGTAATAGGGTGCTTAAGAATCAAATCAATACTATTGATGAGCGAGTTGTAGCGGTCACTGTCTGAATAATGTGCACCATCCTGTTCATTTACTTGTTGCAGATCATACATCATATAACTCCACTTTTGTTTTGAGGAAGGAATAGTCCAGACAATTGCAAAAAGTATAAGTATGGATAAGATTAAAAAAAGAAAATATTTAAAGCTACGTAACTGAATGATTTTGATCACCAGGATCACAAAAATCCCTGTCAGAATCAGCAACCACCCTGTACGAACTGGCAAGGCTAAGGTTCCCAAAATAATCAACAGAAAGAAAATAAAATCTCCCCTCTTGTTTTTTCTCCGGTTATTGATCCATGAATAGAAGAAGCCCAATCCGGTCAGGCTTAAGGCCATACTAAAGCGAATGTGATTCACTGGAGTAGGTATTGGTTGCCCACGGCTAATCAGTGTTGTCATCTCTTCCTGATGGAGCAAATAATGTATTAAGACAGCAAATAATGACAAAATAGCGCCCCACCCTGCCAGTACCAATAACCTGCGAAACTTAAACACCGGCCATTGAGGGCTAAAAAATAATAATAAAGGGATGAGACAAAAACCGAGGCTTACACGGATTCTGTCCCAGGCATAATGCCAGTCATTCGTACCTATACAAGATATCAACACAGAAACCGGTATCAAGACAGAAAGAATAAAAACCCAGTTATTCTTAAATCTCTGAACATTCATTCCATTGAAAATGGTGTAGAGCAAAGAAGCTACACCCATGGTGATTAAACCACAGGCAATTGGCCAGGGGCCTGAAAAGAATCCGGCGAGTGCAAGTATTGCGCCGGCATTGAATCCCCATTTGCTCAAGCGTGTAAAAGAAGAAAAATTTTCAATGATAAAATGTCGGATTATGCCCATCATCGCTGATATTTATACCTTACTCGATATGAATTTCATCTGTAAAAAACCAGCTTTGAACACCGGGTATCTTAAACCAATTGGGTGTGGTCTTCATGGCTTTAACCACTATTTTCAGACAACGGACGTTTAATCTTTGCTTTTTAATATTACCCCGGTAGTAAGACTTTCCTAAGGTCTCCAACACACTCTGATCAATATTCAATGTAAATACCCGCTTTTGCAGTTGGTCTAAATTAGGTGAATGATTATAGACTTCATGCCCGACTTCGATCATATTCTGAAAGTCATTGCCCAGATAAAAAGTCACTTCCTTTGGGTAGAATATCCATGAAACGTAATCCTGTAGTGTCGATAGCTCCACCTTTTTAAGGTTTCGCTTAGCTCCGAAATTGATTAAAAGCTCCACATCCTGTCCCTGATAACCCAGATACCCTTTATCCAAATAATAAGTAGTCGCATAATGCCCGTCTATCAAGGCTTCCGGTCCATCTGCCGAATATTTATCATCGGGAGGTGGTTTTGAAATAACTTCCTGGATCTGATTGTACAAGATCACCTGTTGCTCGGAAAGTGAGCTGAAGACATTATCTGTTCTGGATACCGCTTTGATATTGTACACACCAGGAATGTCGATTACGATTGGTCCTTTGTATTCCTTACCAAACTTCAATGGATCATCACCATTGATTGTATATAAAATTACCTTCGGTGGATTATCAGAATAAATATTAATCTCAAGTTTATTTTCATAGGTAAACCGGGAAACAATGATATCCGGTCGGTTGAGATAAAAATACTTTCCTTTAGTACTATCTGTTTTGAAAGCCGGGATCCGGTGTGTTTTTACCGAATCGCCGGTGCAGGAAATATTACACCATTCATCGAGTGTTTTTAAGATATCATCAAAAGTATATTGCTGAAAAGGTCTGAAATCCTGTTTTATATGTGATCCATAAAAGAGAAGTGGAATACCGCTGTACATTTCCAGGACCGCCTTGTTGTGAGCTTTCGTACCATCACCGGTGACGATTACCTGCAGGCTATCCCAATCCCGCCGCTCCTGCAATGTCTGAAAAACCACTCCCAACAAGCTGTCCAAAGTAGTCAGATAATTGATCTGAAAACGCTGCAATGGTTTCTCTCGCCTGGGAATCGGTCGGAATCGCATATAAGTAAAATCTGCATGCCTGCTTTGTTCCAGTACATCATTGACCAGAGAAACATTAGTACGGGCCGGGAATGCATGATTCACTATCCTGGATAAAATTGTATCCGGCAGATTGCTGATATAATGAAAATCTGC
>CAZGKN010000025.1:26217-32051 GCA_964525915.1 uncultured Saprospiraceae bacterium
GGCGAGACATTTAATCAGATTGGCAAATTTCTTTTTTCTGCTTACATTAAAGGAATCAATATTATTCACACCCAGATCGGTATCCGGATACAAAGAAGTCAGATAACCACTATTGATCAACTGATTCAGATTCGGAGTATAAGCTCTTTCCAGATTTTCATATGTCAAACCACCAATCTCGATCCACATCACTTTGAATGTATGATCCTGTGCCTGACCTGAATAGACGGAAGTCAATATCAGTAATGATACTGCCAGAATTTTCCCAGAGATATAAATTGACATAGAATTAAAAACAGAAAAAACTGGCCGGATTGAAGCCACTTCTTTCATTCTTAAAACATAATTATATATCCCTTTCAATCTCATTAAAAAACTTCTTTTAGTCGTTTTTTCAATGCTATAATTTCATCTCTGAATTGTGCAGCAGATATAAAGTCCAGCTCTTTTGCTGCCTCTTTCATCTTTTTCTCAGTCTGACCGATCAATTCCTCCAATTTCTCCCTGCTCATCATTCCAATCACCGGATCTGCAGCAATATCAGGGGAGTCGGGCTCCACATAAGCTTTTCGCACCGCTGGTTCGCGGATATCGAGGATACTTTGTTTTGCCAGAATTTCTTCTTTTGTTTTTGCCAAAGTCTGTGGGATGATATCATGTTCCTTATTGTAAGCCATTTGTTTTTCGCGGCGACGATTTGTTTCATCGATGGTAATCTGCATAGAATCAGTAATCTTGTCTGCATAAAAGATCACCAGCCCGTTGACATTCCGGGCAGCCCGGCCTGCAGTCTGTGTCAGGGAGCGTGGATTGCGCAGGAAGCCTTCTTTATCTGCATCAATGATCGCCACTAATGAAACCTCGGGTAGATCAAGTCCTTCCCTGAGTAAGTTAACACCTACCAATACATCAAACTCCCCTACGCGCAGGTCACGCAATATCTTTACTCTATCCAGTGTCTCTACTTCCGAATGGATAAAACGGGTATTAATATTCAAATTTTGAAAATAACGGGCTAGCTCCTCAGCCATTCGCTTTGTCAGTGTGGTTACTAAGGTTCTTTCATTGCGCTCAGCACGTTTCGCGACTTCCTCCATGAGATCATCTATCTGATTCAGGCTGGGTCTGACTTCGATCGGTGGATCCAGCAATCCTGTAGGTCTGATGATTTGCTCAACAATCTCACCCTGCGTCTGCTCTAATTCATAATCCCCGGGTGTAGCGGATACATAAATAACCTGATGTATCATAGTCTCAAACTCATTGAAATTCAATGGCCTGTTATCCATTGCTGAGGGAAGCCGGAAACCAAAGTTTACCAGGCTCGTTTTTCTGGCGCGGTCGCCTCCCCACATTCCCCTCACTTGTGGAATAGTAACATGGCTCTCATCAATGATCATCAGATAATCCTCCGGGAAATAATCCAACAAGCAGAAAGGCCGCGTACCGGGTTCTCTGCCATCAAAGAATCGGGAATAATTCTCAATCCCACTGCAATACCCCAGTTCTTTAATCATCTCCAGGTCAAACTGCGTACGCTCATAAATCCTCTTGGCCTCAACATACTTGCCCTCTGACTCGAGGAAAGCCTGATGCTCATGTAGTTCATGCTCGATATCGCGGATAATTTGATGAATCTTGTCTTTCTGCGTTACATACAGATTAGCTGGAAATATGGCAGTTTCATCCATAGCACTGATCGGCATACCTGATTCCAGTTCGAGTGTCTGTATCTGTTCTATCTCATCACCAAAAAAACTAACCCGCAATCCGTAATTGAAATATGGCAATGCAATATCAACCACATCACCTCTCACACGAAACTGGCCCCGGGCAGGCATCATTTCTGATCGGGAATAAAGACTATCGACCAAATCCCGGAGAAATTTATTTCTTCCTATATTCAGCCCTTTATGAATCCGGATAATACTATTTGAAAAATCTTCCGGATTGCCCATACCATATATACAAGAGACTGATGCGACAATAATCACATCACGCCGCCCGGACAACAGCGCCGATGTGGCTCTGAGCCGCAGTTTATCTACTTCTTCATTGATCTGAAGATAGGCTTCCGGTTGATAATAATCATAATAAGAGACGAAATACTCGACTGAATTATCAGGAAAAAACTCCCTGAACTCGCCATATAACTGTGCAGTGAGTGTCTTATTGTGCGTTAGTATAAGCGTAGGTCTGTTCAACTGACTAATAACATTAGCCATAGTAAATGTCTTTCCTGATCCGGTTACACCGAGCAGCACCTGGCTCCTTTCCTGTTCGCGAATACCGCTGACCAGACGGTCAATGGCCTCCGGTTGATCGCCGGTCGGTTCAAATTCAGAAACAAGCTCAAAACTCATGATCAGAAAATACTATTTCTTTGCTGCCTTGTTATTCAAAATCTCCAATACTTCCTTAGTAACATCCAATTTTTCATTTGTCAGTAGGATAGTGCCGTTTTCAGAATAACCGAGCAAATAATCCGCATGATGCTCTTCCAAAAATGGCTTTAGCAAAACTTTTACATTCTTATGCAGCTCTGCCTGCATCTTACTGGTCTTGTCCGCCAGATCCTGACCAAGTTTATCTCTTTGCTTCATAAGGACATCTTGCTGTGCTGCCAGGCCTTTCTCTATCTCCTGTGATTGTTGTGCTGTCAGGACACCTGACTGCGCTTTTTTCTGGTATTCCATGATCTGTCGCTCGAGTGCCTGACCTTTAGCTGTCAGTGTCGCTTCAGCCTGCGCTTGTTGCTTTTCCAGTAGCGCCTTCTGCTTTGTGATAAAATCATACTTCCGATTCAGCGTATCTATATTGACATAAAGTACTTTACCGGGGATATCAAGGCTCGCAGTTTTAGCTGTATCATTGAGGATAACAGCAGGCAAAGAAGCCTTAGGGGCTTTGGAGTTAAACTGCAAAATAAATAAGCCTATGATTGCCAGACCAAAGATAACATTCAGTATTGTCTGTAAATTCTTCATTTTAAGATTTGATTTATACACAAAAATAGAGTTTTAAGCCAGTTAATCTATGAAATGACCGGATTTCATTTATTATTTACAATCATATAGTATGAAGATAATCTGATGTGTACAAATTAGTTTATCTGATGCGATAAATGGACGATGGTCGCCGGATAGCTGAATTTTATCGATTAATCTTCTGCAGAGTGGAGAATTGGTCTAATTTTATTGCTTCGGAAATGGAGAAGCCAAATAGAAATAGAATTTTATTATTGTATAATATACTGACTTCAAAGGTATTTTATCATTCTGTCATCTGGCTGGGATTATTTATTTTTTTAGCAATGATCGGCAGGCCATCTGAAAATATCATACTATTCCTGTGCACAGAACTGCTTCAGATTGGCTGCTTTATGATCATCGTGTATATCAATATCTATTACCTCGTCCCAAAATTTTTAGCAAAAAATAAATACTTCATTTACTTCACCTACCTCATTAGTCTGACAATATTGGTTACATTGTTGCGGGTAACAATTCAATATTGGATACTGTCCGGCCAACCCAGATTACAATACGAGCTTATATATAAAGATCAGTTTTTCATTTTCCTCCTGCATTTATTTATCGGTATCGCTGCGACTGCCTTTTTGTTGAGTACCAGTTGGGTTCAGTCTGAACGGGAAAAAAAGGAAATAAAATCCCAACAAATCGAATCTGAACTAAAGTTTTTGAAGTCTCAGATCAATCCACATTTTCTGTTTAATATCCTTAATAGTCTGTATGCACTCACACTGAAGAAATCAGATGAGGCACCTGAATTAGTCATCAAGCTGAGTGAGATGATGCGTTATATGCTTTACGACTGTAATGAAAAAGAAGTCGAACTGGAGAAAGAGATCCGTTATGTTCAAAACTATTTTGACCTGGAACGCATCCGCATTGGCAACAAGGTGAATATTCAACTCAGTGTGGAAGGCGATCCGGAAGATAAGCTCATCTCACCTTTAATCTTTGTCAATTTCATCGAAAATTCATTTAAACATGGGAGCAAACCCGGTCAGGATAAAAATGCGTTCATTGACCTCAAAATCAGCATAACTGATCTGATGATTCATTTTTTACTTATCAATTCAAAATCTCCGGTAAGCGCATCAGATAATAAAAGTAAATTTGTAAGAGGTGGCATAGGTATTAAAAATGTCCGAGAGCGATTGCAATTGTTATATCCAGGTACGCATACACTAAACATAATCAATGACAACATCACATATACTGTCGATCTAATCATTAATCTATCATCACATAAAAAACCAATCTTATGATAAAAGTACTCATTGTAGATGACGAGCCGCTGGCTCTGGACATATTGGAAACTTATATATTGCAATTCCCTGAACTAAAATTGATCGGTCGCTGCGAAAGTGTAAGTGAGGCTCGTGAAATCCTGAATAATGAATCGGTAGATCTCATGTTTTTAGATATTCAGATGCCACAGGAGACAGGAATTGATTTCCTGAAAGGCTTGAGTGATCCACCACATACGATATTCTGTACAGCTTATCCCAATTTTGCGGTCGAAGGATTTGAATTAAATGCACTGGATTATTTATTAAAACCGGTTTCACTGGAGCGATTTAGAAAATCAATAGCTAAATATCAGGAACTGACACCCGGCAAATCGGACAGAATCCAGCAGCAGGCATTGCCCGGTGATTATTTTTTCGTCAAAGCGGATAAAAAACTAATTAAGATCAAATATGAAGATATCCTTTATATCGAAGGACTGAAGGATTATGTAATCATCCGTACACTGCAAAACAAGATTATCACGCTACAGACGATGAAAAAGCCTCGAGGATAAGCTCCCGGATAATCTTTTCATGCGGATTCACCGATCCTACATCGTTGCTATCAGTAAGATCAATGCCATTATCGGCAATATGGTGGAAGTAATCGAAAAAGGTCAACCGGTCACGCTACCAGTGGGTAAAAACTACAGAGATGAACTGGCTGAAATGATCAATCAGAATAAGCTTTAGTTAATTGTGAATTGTTGAATTTTTAATTGTTAATTGTTAATTTGACGATGTCTGAATTATACTGACAGATTATTTTTATTAATAGAGGCCAAATACTTAACTTTACAAATAGGGTTATACTTCTTGGACTAAGAAATGACCATCCGATTTCCTTGTTTAACCCCTTCACCCCTAAAAGGGCAAGGAAATCGGATGATCAAATTCAAATACGATTGGTATATTAGTTTTCTCTGAATTATGCTCCATTTTTGAATTGAAAAATACAGAATGAAACACACATTCCTGCTTGTGGCAATAAGTTTTTTCTCAGCCCTCAATTGCAGTGCCCAGGAATTCTCATTTCCGATATTTTTTTCGGATGCGATTGGTCATAGAGATACGATTATATTGGGTTATGATTCGATTGCTACCAGTGACTTAGATTCGCTTTTTGATGGGCAAAATATTATTTCCAGGCCCTGGGATACGACCCTGGATGTACGAATAACGGATGAGTATTATTATAGAAATTATGAAAATAGGCCCGGTACATTCCATACGAAAAAACAAATATTCAAGTTTCTTTGCCACAATGGATTAAATGATGTAATCACTATTGATATCCACACAAAACACTGGCCCGTGACTGCCATCTGGGATAGTTCTCTCTTCAGGAGCAGTTGTTTGGATGGTACAGTCCTGACGGGTGTAGATCCGGGGGGATGGTGGGATGTCGGTTGTCCGAGCAGTCTGTGGCAACAACCATTATCCAAATCGGATTCGGTTACCTTCACATCAAATGTAAGTAAGTATAATCTAAATAATGGATATATTAATCAAGCTC
>CAZGKN010000026.1:0-31657 GCA_964525915.1 uncultured Saprospiraceae bacterium
AGATCTGGATCATCGATAATATACCACCGACTATCCAGTGTCCTGCAGACATTACTGTGGCATGTAAGACTGAGGCCCCGGCTCCTGATATTAATCTGTTAATCGTAAGTGATAACTGTATCGGAGATCTTATTAAATCCTGGCAGGAAGATCATGAGTACGATTATGGTTGTAATAACCATTATATTACCAGATTATATAAAGTGATGGATGCTTGTGGTAATTCAGCTACCTGCACTCAAACGATCTGGATAAAAGATACAGTACCTCCTACTATTCAGTGCCCTGTAGATATTACTGTTGCTTGTGCAACAGATATTCCGGCACCTGATTTATCAAAGGTCTATGTAAATGATAACTGCTCCGGAAGCACTACCAAGTCATGGATAAGTGATGAGGAAGTAAATAATGGCTGTAGTGAACATTATGTCCACCGTAAATACAAAGCAGTAGATGCTTGTGGTAATATTTCATATTGTACACAGACTATTTGGGTTAAGGATACAGTTCCTCCATCCATTCAATGTCCTGCGAACATCACTGTAGCATGTATAACTGATGTGCCTAATCCGAATACAAAATTGGTTTCTGGCTATGATAATTGTGGTAGTGTAACCCGGGCATGGGTAAATGACTATGAGACTAATACAAGTTGTACTAATCATTATATTGATAGAGTTTATAAAGTGACTGATGAGTGTAACAACACATCGACCTGTACACAGCGTATCTGGATCAAGGATACTATTCCTCCATCCATTTTGTGTCCGGTAGATATCACAGTTACATGTCAGACTCTGGTGCCAGCTCCGAATCCTGCTTCAGTAACTGCCAGTGACAACTGCAATGGTGAAATTTCAGTTACCTGGGTTAGTGACTTTGAAGTAAATAATGGATGTGCTGAGCACTATATTACACGCACTTATAAAGCAACTGATGTTTGTGGTAATTCATCAACTTGTACTCAGAAGATCTGGATTATCGACAATATACCGCCGACTATCCAGTGTCCTTCGAATATTACAGTTGCTTGTCAGACTGATGCACCGGCTCCTGATGTCAACTTATTGATAGTTGATGATAATTGTACCGGTGATCTGATCAAGTCATGGGTAAGTGACAATGAAGTTAACAATGGATGTAATGACCACTATATCACCAGAACCTATAAGGTGATGGATGCCTGTGGTAATACAGCTACCTGTATGCAAACTATTTGGGTGAAAGATACAATTGCACCGATGATTGTATTGCCACCAAATATTACAGTAGCATGTCAGACTGATGTACCTGCGCCAGATACTATGTTAATCTCTGGTTCAGATAATTGCAGTAGTATCATTAGATCCTGGGTAAATGATTCTGAAACCAATGAAGGATGTAACTATCATTTCATTGACAGAACATATAAAGTAACAGACGCTTGTGGAAATTATACGACTGGTACTCAGAGAATATGGGTTAAGGATACAATTCCACCGACAATACAAGTACCTGCGGATATTACGGTAGCTTGCCAGACAGAAGTCCCACTTCAGGATACATCATTAGTTTATGGCTCAGACAATTGTGGCAATATTACTAAGATGTGGGTGAAAGATATTGAGACTAATGATGGTTGTAACTATCATTTCATCGACCGGACTTACAAGGTTACTGACGAGTGTGATAACTCTACTACTGGTGTACAGCGTATTTGGATAAGAGATACGATCGCGCCGACCATTGATGTGCCAGCAGATATTACTGTTGCTTGTACTGATGAAGTACCAGTGCCTGATACATTATTGGTCACTGGATCTGATAACTGTACGGATATGAATGGTAACTCTAACATTATCAGATCTTGGGTAAAAGATACTGAGATAAATGATGGTTGTGAGCATCATTATATTGACAGGACCGATATGGTAACAGATTATTGTGGTAATACTACAACAGGAATTCAACGAATCTGGATCAAGGATACTATTCCTCCGATTATCAATGTACCGGCAGATATAACTGTTGCATGTAATGATGAAGTGCCAGTGCCTGATACACTTTTAGTGTCTGGTTCAGATAATTGTGGAGGTATTATCCGATCATGGGAAGGTGACCTGGAAACTAATGATGGATGTGAGTATCATTTCATTGACAGGACATATAGTGTTACTGATGAATGTGGTAATTCCACTACTGGTGTACAACGTATCTGGATAAGAGATACCATTGCTCCTACGATCATGTGTCCTGTAAATATCACAGTTGCCTGCAGTACACAGGTTCCGGCACCTGATACATTATCAGTGTCTGGTTCTGATAATTGTAGTGCTATCAGCAGAACCTGGATAAGCGATACTGAGACAGATAATGGTTGTTTAGATCATTACATTGATAGAATCTATCAGGTAATGGATGCCTGTGGTAATACAAATTCTTGTACTCAACGAATTTGGATCAGAGACACCATTGCTCCATCTATCCTTTGTCCAGCGAATCTGACTGTACAGTGCTCAGAAGAAGTTCCTGTGCCGGATGTTAGTCTGGTGGATGCAAGTGATAATTGTACTGAAGTTGTACCGGTAATCTGGCTAAGTGATGTAGTAAGTGATTCGACTTGTGCTAATCATTACATTGTAACCAGAACTTATAAGGCTACTGATGCTTGCGGAAATACTGCGACTTGTCAACAAACTATAACAGTTTATGACAATATTGCACCAAGTATAGAGTGTCCTGCAAATCTGACAGTACAATGTTCAGAAGAAGTTCCGGCTCCTGATGTTAACTTAGTAGAATCAAGTGATAATTGCACTTCGGGATCTACAGTTAGTTGGGTAAGTGATGAAGTGAGTGATTCGACCTGTGCTAATCATTATACTGTGACCAGAACTTATAAGGCTACTGATGCTTGTGGAAATAGTGCATCTTGTCAGCAGATTATTACAGTCCATGATATTACACCTCCGAGTATCGATTGTCCTGCAAATCTGACGGTACAATGCGCAGAGGAAGTACCGGCACCAGATGTTAACTTAGTAGAATCTAGTGATAATTGCACATCAGGATCTACAGTAAGCTGGGTTAATGATGTAGTAAGTAACTATACTTGTACTAATCACTATACAGTGACCAGGACATACATGGCTACCGATGCCTGTGGCAATACTGCTACTTGTGCACAGATTATTACAGTCAATGATAATATTGCACCAAGTATAGAATGTCCGGCCGACCTTACTGTTCAGTGTTCAGGCGACGTACCTGCACCGGATATCAGTCAGGTTGATGCTTCTGACAACTGTACCTCAGGTGTTACAGTAAGTTGGGTAAGTGATGAAGTAAGTGATTCTACTTGTACTAATCACTATACAGTGACCAGGACATACATGGCTACCGATGCCTGTGGAAATACAGCTACTTGTGAACAGATCATCACAGTAGATGATAATACTGCGCCTATCATTGAAATCACAGATACTGCATTTGCAGGATATGTAGATGGTGGTGTCTATAAGATTCAGTGTCGTAGTAGAGAACCAGGCTGGCAATTGCCTACATTGAAAGATGAGGATATTCAGGTCACTGATAATTGTGGCAGCGCTACATTTACATTGACTACGGATGTGTCCGATGGTGATTGTACTAATGATGGATATTTCAAGAAATTGAAAGTTAAGATATTAGCAACTGATGAGTGTGGTAACCAATCACAGAAACGATTCACAATATTGATAGTGGATACGATAGCACCACATTTCACTATTCTTCCACCGGATCTGTCACTGAACTGTGCAAATGATTTGGCAGAATATGAAATCAAAGCTGAAGACGAATGTGAATGTACGTATATCTCTTATGAGGACAGAAAGATCAACTTAGGTTGTCAGGGCACTTATAAGATAATCCGTAAGTACAAAGCAGTTGACTGCTGTGAGAATGCAAGTTATTACACTCAGACTATCACAGTAACAGATACTACAGCTCCTCAGATCCAGGCTATCATTCCTGAATTGAAAGGAATACAGAATGGTGGAGATGTAGATATATTCTGCAACAAAATCAATAATGGTGCATATCCTGTTTGGGTAGGTTTACCTGCGAATCAGTTGATTACCGGAGTTGATCTTTGTACTCATAACCTGACTTATAATAAGACAGTAGAAGCATTGCCTGACGGTAACTGTGCATACTATGGATATATCAGCGGTCTGAAGATTACATTATCTGTAGCAGATGACTGTGGAAATGAAACCAGTATGTGGTTTACAGTGAAACTGAGAGATACAATGCCTCCGGATATCATTAATTTCTCACCAACAGTTTGTAGTGATGATAATCAGATTCTGTGGGCTGAAGATGGTTGCTCAAATGTATATTACAATTACTTTGATGAACCGGTAACCGGTGAATGTGGTCAGGGAACTAACTATATCAGAACCTGGACACTCACTGATGACTGTGCGAATGATACGATTGTGACTCAGTATGTGGTCACCAATGATCATACACCACCGGTTATCAAGTTTAGAAGTGATTACGATTATGGCTTTACAAATGGCCAGGAAGTATTGGTGAACTGTGATCAGTGGGTCAGCAAATCTAAGCCACAATGGCTGAATATGATTTATATCCCTGATACCTGTGACCAGGCTAAATTGGATGTTACGGTTACTGAGACACCGGGTAGTTGTCAGACAGATGGTTATAACCGACTGGTTGATGTGACCTGGTATGCTACGGATGCTTGCGGTAATGTGGGTACATTTACACTACACTATAAGATCACAGATGATACGCCTCCGGTATTCGACAGGCATGAATCTCAGATCACTGTGGACTGTGTGAATAAGATACCGGCTGTACACGCAACGGACGCTTGCAGTAGTGCTGGTGAGGTTAATCTTACTGTCGATCGACAAGAGATTGCCGGAGCTTGTGCTAATCAGAAGACCATCATTGAGAATTACACAGCGACTGACAAATGTGGCAATATAGCTCATTACTCCAGGACGATCAATCTGATTGATACTACCGGACCTGTTATCATGGCTAAATCTGCGATATGTGCTTCAGACGTCAATGATGTAATCACAGCGTATGATGATTGTACCGGAGCACCAGCATTGGTCTCTATCACAGATGATCCTACTCAGTATGCTTGTGGTGGAGGTTATTACACCTTCAGGACATTGTCTGCCAGCGATGCTTGTGGTAATACTACTGTTAGACAGCAGCAAGTGATACACAATGATGTCACTCCACCTGAATTGGAATGGGATGATAATATGATTAATATCATTAATACTACAGGCGATGAAGCAATCGTAGGATGCGCAGATTATGACAGAGTTGTAGATCTCATCAGAAATAATGGTGGTGTCAAGGCTACTGATGATTGTCAGGCTTCCGGATTCTCACAAACTGTGGAAGAAACAGTTGCTGATCCGATCTGTACTGATGGATTGGTAGAGGTAGATCATACATTCAAATTTACTGTAAGTGATATCTGTGGAAATACCGCAGTTAAATCACTGGTCGTACGTAAGTTGATACATACTGACTTTACGCTTGACTTCCTGCCTGCAGACACTACGATCTATTGTACTCAGACTTTACCATGGGTATCTGATGATATTGATCTTGGTTGTGGAATGGCAGACTTCAAGAAAGAGCAGGGTACACCGATTTACAAGACCAACGGTGACTGGATAGAAGTAAGGAAGTACACGATCACTGATATTTGCGGTAAGCAGCATACTAAGATTCAAAATGTCTATCACGATATGACTTCTGATATTTCTTGCAGCATATTTGCCGACGGCGTGATTAAGTGTAATTCATCTGACAATATCTTGTTTGCTGAAGTAGAAGGTGGCTCACCAGATTATACTTACTATTGGGAAATAGTAAATGGTAGTTGTCACTTACTGTCCGGTCAGGGTACGCCTAAGATCAAGATTTCAGTATCATACAAGACACTGATGGTCAGACTTACAGTGATTGATCAGAATGGATGTAAGACAGTATGTTACTATACTGCAGATTGTAAATTCCCTGATGATCCTATCAACGGCGGAGATCTGGATCACCGTACATTGAATGCACCACGCATCATGTCAGTGAGACCAAACCCAAGTACCGGAATAGCATTCCTGGATTATGAAGTAAATCAGGAAGAGAATGCAGTAGTTTATATTATGGATAATATAGGCGCCGTAGTCAACGAAGAAAAGGTCGTTTTGACTAAAGGTGGTGGAAGCTTAGCGCTGAAAACAGAAAAATTAACTCCGGGAGTTTACTTCATACGAGTTATAGGCGATAAGCATAAAAATACTTTGAAATTGGTTATAGTCAAATAAATAAATTGAAAGGTGTTTTTATTGGGCCGGTTGGGGAGCTTTCCTCAGCTGGCCTTTTTTTATTACAGTAAATTAACCCTGACTTGAGCACTAATAAGGCGAAAATTCCCTATCACAAAGAGTTTCAGATTTTTTGATTTCCGATTTGTGTACTACAGATTTTCTTTTAGAGTGCGCAAAGTGATTATCATATCCTGACTTATCCAATTTAGTGCGGTCGGAACAATTTTTTTCAGTTAGATTCTGAGTTTTATCAATGATCAGAGTTGGGTGGAATCTGCCGTTATATATGTTGTGCATACGGTGCTCATTATGTGGATTCGCCATTTCACCAGATAAAAAATACAGTGCTTGTCTAACCTATGATTTTGGCGCAGAGTGTAGGCATCCCGGTAAACGGGAGTGCTTACTCAACACGTTGGTTTTTATATAAGTAAATCTTTATTTTGAAATGGATGATTTGAACTAATTTATCCCCAGGAAGGGATTGCACTGATTAACTGCTTTGTATAATTGGATTGAGGATTAGTATAGATATCAACAGCATTTCCAGATTCTTCTATTTTACCTTTATTCATTACGAAGACACGGTGGCTGATGAAGTTTACTACTGAAAGATCATGTGAGATGAACAAATAAGATAAACCCAGTGATTGCTGAAGATCACGGAGTAAGTTTAATATTTGGGCCTGTACACTGACGTCCAATGCGGAAACGGATTCGTCACAGATCAATATCTCCGGTTCGAGAGCCAGTGCGCGGGCAATGCTGATTCGTTGTCGCTGTCCTCCGCTAAACTCGTGTGGATAGCGATTGTAACAGTCAGTATCCAATCCGGTTTGTTCCAGCAGTTGGATCATTTTCTCTTTTCGCTGAGCTGTATTCCCATGTAAGTTATGAACCAACATTGGTTCGATGATGGCATCTCCGATTCGCATCCTGGGATTGAGTGAAGAATAAGGATCCTGGAAAATTATCTGAATGCGTTTATAAACCGACTTCCAATCTTTATTTGAAATCTTTGATAGATTTTTTCCCTCCAGTTCTATTGATCCCTGGAATGGAGTTTCCAAGCCGATTATTGCTCGTCCTAATGTGGATTTACCACAACCGGATTCACCAACGATCCCGACGGTTTCTCCTTTTCGGAGATTCAGACTGACACCATCTACTGCGTAAAGAAATGAAACAGGAGTGCCAAAGAAATTCTTTTTTGTTGGATATCTCACCACGAGATCTTTGATTTCTAATAAATTCCTATCTGATTTTTTGTATTCAGATTTCTTAGTTTCAGTATAAGAGTTTGATGCTGTATATTCAGCCGGATTAACCGGGATGAAATCAAATCCATTTGTTGTTTCAGTGATTTTGACAAAATCGCTTACGACAGGTAGTCTGTCTGGTCTGCGATCCAATGGTGGTTTGCAGGCAATCAGGCTTTTGGTGTACAGATGCTGTGGATTTGTAAGTATCTCTTGTGTAGGTCCATCTTCACATATAATCCCTTTATACATGATATATATCCGATCAGAAATTTGCTTTATTACCCCCAGATCATGTGAGATAAATAAGATAGAAACTCCAAATTCATTACTTACTTGTTTAAGTAATTGGAGTATTTTCTGCTGGATGGTGACATCAAGTGCAGTTGTCGGTTCATCAGCAATGATCAGGTCTGGCTTGCATGCTAGCGCCATCGCGATCATAACCCGTTGTATTTGTCCTCCGGAGATTTGATGTGGATAAGCATTGTATATTCTTTCTACATTGGGTAATCCTACTTTTGTAAATAAATCCAGTGTATGTTCGCGGGCTTCTGCTTTGCTGTAGCCTAAATGCAATCGACTTACTTCATCTACCTGATAGCCGCATTTGTACACCGGGTTCATGGAAGACATTGGTTCCTGAAAAATCATTGAAATGGTCTTACCTCGCAGCGATCGCAATTCAGGTTCTTTAAGTGCTAATAGTTTCAATTCCTGCTTTGGATGAGTAGCGAAAAAAGCAATATCCCCTTTGATCTCTGTATGTCTTTCCGGGAGTAATCCCATTATCGCCAGGCCCGTCACTGATTTTCCACTGCCGGACTCGCCAACGAGGCCTACGACTTCGCCCCGATTTATTGTGAGATCGATGCCTTTGATTACCTTGTTATGACGACTTTCATTTTGGAAACTTATTTCCAGGTTTTTGATCTGTATAAGCGGATTGTTGCTCATTTCTCATACCATTTTAGAAACATCAGAAATGCTATGATTAGGATTATTGGTAGCCAGACAGGTGCGAGAACCCACCACCAGCTCCAGGAGGCAATCTCAGTTAATTTCAGCAATTTCAAGGCAATAAATACGACACAAACCAGGCATGATATCTTAATGATATTGAGTGTTGGTGCCTCTTTATAAGTACTTTTTCTTCGTGTCATTTTAGATTTTATCCTGCTGAAACCGTGGATAATAATCCTGCTCTGATGATCTCATTTTTTAACTTTTCAGTGGAGCCGGCACTCAGTGAGGTCAGAGGAAGCCTGAGCTCATTGCCACCTAAGCCCAATATTGACATTGCAGTTTTTACACCGGTAGGATTACCTTCACAATAGATCAGTGGATGCAGATCTAACAGGCGCAGATGTATCGCTGCTGCTTCTTTAAAGTTACCCTCAAGGGCATACCGGATCATTTGTGACATTTCATACGGGAATGCATTTCCTAATACAGAGATCAATCCATCTGCGCCTAGCGCCATAGCAGAAAGTGCGGTGATGTCATCACCCGAAAATACCCTAAATCCCGGTGGTCGATACTTTAATATTCTACTCATAGCCATCATATCAGCACTGGCTTCTTTGACTCCCAGAAAATTGCTGTGGTCATGTGCTAGTTTTAAGATGGTGTCACTTTTTATATCACAGGCAGTACGACTGGGGACATTGTAAATTAATACAGGGACAGGTGAATTGTCTGCCAGTCGCATATAATGATGATAAAGCCCATCCTGAGTAGGCTTGACATAGGCTGGTGCACTCGCCATGATCGCAGCCACGCCATCGAGAGGATAAGATTTAATGTTTTGAACTAAGCGGTCCGTATTATTGTCACCAAAGGGTCCGAAAATAATTGGAATTCTGCCTTGATTCTTTTCTACAAAGAAATTCAAAACTTCCAGTTTTTCAGCGGAAGTAAGATTGCTTGCTTCACCTGTCGATCCCAGGCAGACCAGCATCTCTACTTTACCATTGATTAGATGCTCTATGATGGCACCTAGTGCAGTATAATCAATCTGCCCATTGGCAAAAGGGGTAACTACTGCCACACCCGTTCCCTGAAAAATACTATGTGTGCTCATTTCTTGATCGTTTTATATATCTGAACAAATTGATTTAAATAGGAGAGTGCTGTCCACTCTTTTGTATTGAGTATAAAATTATAAAATTTTTGATACTCATGATTATGTCTGATGCGATATGGGCATTGTATTCTGGAAATAAACAATTCAGCTTGCGGATCATTTGATTTTAAGGCATTGATGATAAATTCCGGATGTAATGTCTTTTCTAAGTTATTCTTGTGCGTGCCATTGATTTTCAGGCCTTTGATATGGATGGAATCATTTTTTAACTCTCCAGACATTTCACTACTTATACGTAGTAGCGATAATCGGATAGGTAGGTCAGTTTTGACTGTTGTGATTGCTTTTTCCCATAATCGAATATTTTCAGGGTCATCTTCTGTGATAATTAATACCCCATCATTTTGTAATTTGTGCCCAAACTGAGCATTACGTATGCCTAACTGAAGTCTGGCCAATTGTTTTTTTAGTGTGGCAACAGGCATAGGTGTATATTGAAATGAAATTTATTTTCCGGCTGAGGAATCGTCAATTTTCTGAAAATGACCCATTTCTCTGAATTTGCCTATGCGCTTTTTTATCAGGTCTTTCCTGGGTATTTTCTTCAGTTCTTTCAGATTTGTCAGAATATGTTTTTTAAGAATTTCAGCCATTTCCTCAGGCTCTGAATGCGCACCACCAACCGGTTCTTCTACTATGCCATCCACTAGTTTGAATGAAAACATATCTGCTGCAGTAAGTTTAAGCTGCTCCGCAGCCTGTTCTTTGTAATCCCAGCTACGCCAAAGTATAGAACTGCATGATTCTGGTGCTATCACTGAGTACCAGGTGTTTTCCAGCATATAGACCCGATCGCCTACACCAATACCAATTGCACCACCGGATGCCCCTTCACCGATTATATAACATAGGATGTTTGTTTTCAATGCAGACATTTCATAGATATTTCGTGCTATTGCTTCTGCCTGACCTCTTTCCTCAGCTTCTATACCCGGATAAGCACCGGGAGTGTCAATAAACGTGATTACCGGAATGCAAAATTTCTCTGCGAGTTTCATCAGACGCAGTGCTTTCCTATATCCTTCAGGATTTGCCATTCCGAAATTACGGTACTGCCGCATCTTGGTGTTATGTCCTTTTTGATGACCGATTACCATGACAGATTGACCATTTATTTTGGCCAGACCACCTACGATAGCTTTATCATCTTTGAAATTTCGGTCACCATGCAATTCCATGAACTCATCAAAGATATGCTCTATATAAAATAATGTATATGGACGGTCGGGATGCCTGCTCAGTTGTACTCTCTCCCAGGGTGTAAGCCCCTTATAAAGTGTTTCCTTGACATCTTCAATTTTCTTTTCCAATGAGGCAATTGTCTCATCCAGAGTAACCTCACCCTTTGCTTCCATTTCCTTCAGATTATCGAGCTGATCGTACAACTCTGCGAGGGGTCTTTCCAGCTCCAGGAAAACTCGTTTGCTTTGTGTTTCTGACATAAGTAAGGCAAAATTAAAAACAATCCTGAATTTTTATGCTTGCTAAATGATTAGCAATACCTTTGCAATTCTTAGATAAAGATAATAATAAATGCCTGAACTAGATAAAATATACCGTGCAGAAGAGATAGAGGATAAATGGTATGCGCACTGGATGGATAAAAATTATTTCCATTCAGTACCGGACGACAGGGAACCATACAGTATCGTAATTCCTCCTCCGAATGTGACCGGTGTCCTGCATATGGGACATATGCTGAATAATACGATACAGGATATCCTGATTCGTCGTGCTCGTCTGCAAGGGAAAAATGCTTGTTGGGTTCCTGGAACAGATCATGCTTCTATTGCCACTGAAGCTAAAGTGGTTCAATGGCTCAGAGAAACACAGGGCTTGAAAAAGTCAGATATCAGTCGCGATGAGTTTCTTAAATATGCCTGGGAATGGACTGATAAATATGGCGGACAAATTCTCATGCAATTACGCAAACTGGGTGCTTCACCGGATTGGACGCGTACTGCATTTACACTGGATAAGACCCGCTCTGCAGGTGTGATCCAGGCATTTATCGACCTTTATGATACAGGGAAGATTTACAGAGGTCTTCGCATGATAAATTGGGATCCGAAAGCTAAGACCGTTTTGTCAAATGAAGAAGTGATTTATCATGAAGAGAATGCCCGGTTGTATAAATTGAAGTACAGATCGTCACAGGATCCGGAGAAATATATCATAATTGCTACCCAAAGACCAGAGACGATCATGGCAGATGCCGCAGTAGCAGTGCACCCGGAGGATGAGCGATATTCCGGTATCATCGGGCATACTGTTCTCATCCCATTGATTAATAAAGAGATTCCCATTATTGCAGATTCCTATGTGGACAAGGAGTTTGGAACAGGCGCCCTGAAAGTTACACCGGCACATGACATCAATGACTATGAAATTGGTATCAGGCACGGACTGGAGGTTATTGATATCCTGAATGAAGATGGAACTCTGCATGAAAGTGCGCAAATTCTCATCGGACTTGATAGGTTTGATGCCCGTAAACAGATCGTGTCATTGCTGGAAGATGCAGATGCATTGGTAGGAGTAGAAGATTATCGGACCAATATCGGCAGATCGGAGCGTACGAATGTAGTTGTGGAGCCCCGGCTAAGCATGCAGTGGTTTGTGGATATGAAGAAACTGGCTGATCCCGCTATCAAAGCTGTTCGTGAACAGGAGGTTAAATTTTACCCGGCAAATCAGGCAAACACTTATTTTCACTGGTTAGAAAATATCAGGGATTGGTGTATTTCCCGCCAATTGTGGTGGGGACATCAGATTCCGGCTTATTACCTCGGTGCTGACGTTTTTGTAGCCAAAGATGCAAAGACGGCAGCATTGCTGGCGTCACAGAAGATAGGTAGGGAAGTAGCCACTGAAGAGTTACAACAAGATCAGGATGTACTGGATACCTGGTTTTCTTCCTGGCTCTGGCCAATTACGGTATTTGATGGTTTTAGTGATTCGAAAGATTTTAATTATTATTATCCCACTTCGACACTGGTTACGGGCTCAGATATTATCTTCCTGTGGGTGGCCAGAATGATTATGGCCGGCTATGAATGGAAGAATGAGCGACCTTTCGATACGGTTTACTTCACTGGTATGGTAAGGGATAAACAACGGCGTAAGATGAGTAAGTCGCTCGGAAATAGCCCTGATGCACTCGAACTTATTCGTCAGTATGGCGCTGATGGCGTGCGCTTTGGTATGTTGTCCAGTTCGCCGGCAGGTGGAGACTTATTATTTGATGAGAAACTCTGTGAACAAGGCAGAAATTTCTGTAATAAGATCTGGAATGCTACCCGTTTAATCCTTTCCTGGGAGGATAATGTCAGTCATTCTCCGAGGTCTGATAAGAATAGTTTAGCTATACAGTTTCTAAGGTCTGCCTTAGCTCAGACACAAGCCCAGATGGAATCGAACTTTGACTCATTCAGACTTTCAGATAATCTGATTTTGCTCTACAGTTTGATCTGGGATGATTTTTGTTCTTATTATCTGGAAATTGTCAAACCTGCATTTGGTGAAGCCATCGACCAGGAGACATTATCAGAGACAAAATCAATACTGAGAGATCTGATGGTGTTATTGCACCCTTTCATGCCATTTATCAGTGAAGAAATCTATCATCATTGTTCTGACGCAGGACAGGAATCTGAAGATTGTATTGTCGCTACTTATCCACGGTACACTGAGATCAATGCAGATGCTTCCATTTCAGATACTTTTGATACATACAAATCACTGCTTACCTTACTGAGAGATACCCGGAATAAGTTTCAAATGAAAATGAAGGATCCATTAGAGATTTCGATTGAGGCAGGTAGAAATAATCCCATACAAGTTGCCGGATTTACGGACTTGATTCAGTCGATGGGTTTTGTGACACTGGTGGATCAGTCGGACTTTTCAGGATCACATGCGGTGAGTAGTCTGATCAAAACACATAAAGTAATCATTAGTGTGAATGGCACATTGGTGGATACAGATAAAGAAAGAGAAAAAATTCTGGAACAGATTGCCTATTATCAGTCATTCATTGACTCGATAAGTAAAAAGCTCTCCAATGAGCGATTCGTAAATGGTGCTCCGGCTAATGTGGTCGAAATGGAGAAGAAGAAACTGGCGGATAGCGAAGCGAAGATTGCAGCGTTGCGGATCGACTTAGGCGAATAATGTTTGATTGCGATTTAATCTAAGTTGATATTGATGCTTTCTGGTAGTTAATTTGTTATTTGTTTTAGTTGTCTGATGAAGTAAGTAAATGCTTTTTTAATCCATATTTATTCTTTTTTATTGTGAGAGTAAATAGAATACCATTGATAATTTAGAAATATTATTTCTGCTAAAATAAGAAGTAAGATTGCCATTAGAAAAATTTCTAGTGGCAATTGATCGGTTACTGCTTCCGATATTACAGGCAAGACAGATGTGATTGTCAAACTAAGCTGTACACGGCTTTTAAGTTTCTTGTATTCTGCAGGATATTGTAATAAAAATGACATCAATAAAATCCCTGTAAAAAATAAGAATATTGAAAAACTAAAAATTTGCCGATATGAAAACTGAAAAAAGTGACCCTCATTACCTGATAGAAATAACCCGTTAAATGCCAATCCCATCATACCCAGCGCTATTAATGTAGGAATGTATATCAATTCCAGAATCGTACTATAAATAAATCCTTTTTTACAAACTCTGTCTGACACAAGTGTAAAGAATACCCACCACAATGCAAATACTATGGCCACTGACAAAGTAAAATTTATCCAATCACCTGAATTTACCGGGTGTAACTTACTTAGTCCATTTACTACTCCGGCTATTACTTCGCCAAAAAGTATGATGGTTATCAGGCCTAATCGCTCAGTCATACTGGATGATAACTGAAGTGACATTGACGCTCTTTTGTGAAGAAAATAGGCAATAAATGGTGGACTAAGATTGAAAAATAATATTAAAATGAAAATTAGCCGGATATATGAAGTTGGCACCCAAAGTGAAGTAAACATCAACAAGAATGCAATCATGTAAAGAATCGTGTATGGGCGGTTTAACTTTCGGTGTTCATGATCATAAATTCCTACGCTCCACCATTGATAAGTGATGAATAACTGCATTATCATCAGACAAATGATACTATTGTTAAATATAGCCTCACTATAGCTTTCTAGTGTGATAGTCAGTGCAGCAATGATCATCATCTGCCATAGCGTCATCAAGCGTGTACGCAATCCTTCTGACCCATGAAGGTCATGATGAAGACTGCCATTGAGCCAGGCCCAAAATATCATGATGAAGAAAAATAAATAATCGATCAATCCCAGCCAATCCAGGTGATGGCTGAGCTGGTGGGTCAACTTTGCGATTGCCAGTACAAAAACTAAATCATAGAATAATTCCAGCCAACTGATCTTGCGTTCTTTTTCAGTGGTAGTGAACTGACGAGGCGCTCCCCACCATTCTGAAGATATGATATTTATTTTCATAGGGTTTGTGTTTGATAGGAGGATTTTAGGGAATACCTAATATTTTATGTGTTTGCAGACTCAGATTCCATTTGGGATGAAGACGAATGTATTCCACAGTTGAGTGAATATGCGTCGCCTGATCAGCATCATCCAGCGGCTGCAGTGAAAAGCGCTTAAACGAAAGATGGATAAAATCGTCAGGCTGATTTTCAGCTTGAGGAAATACAAGTTTTAATTCATCGCCACTGATTTGCTCCAGCTTCGCATCTGCCTTAGGAGATACACAGATCCAGTCAATACTTGCAGGTACAGGAATAGTGCCGTTAGTTTCAATACTTATATAAAACTTATTCTCATGCAATGCATCAATGAGTTCTTCATTTACCTGAAGCATGGGCTCACCACCGGTAAGTACTACGAATCTGTCATCACAGTTTGCCGGCCACAGCGAGTTAATTGTTTCTGCTAATCCTGATGCCGTATATTTCCCGCCATTCACTCCCTTCCTATCTTTGAAGTCGGTATCACAAAACCGACAAACCGCACTCAGTCGGTCTTTCTCTAACCCAGACCAAAGATTACAACCGGCAAAACGGCAAAAAACCGCTGCACGGCCGGTATGATAGCCTTCACCTTGTAAAGTGTAGAAAATTTCCTTTATAGCGTATTTTTTCAACCGGAATGGATTTTGACATGGCAAATTTAATGATTTCAATTTTGTAAAATTTGTGCCATTATAGGTAATTTTCGTCCCGATATGACCTGGAATGTAAATGATAAGGTAGTTTATCTACCAACTGGTGAAAGAGCTGTGATAATCAGGAAAGTTGATGATGACCTTTTTTATATCCGTATCGATTCTGATCGCTCTACATTACCTGCTATAGCTGATGATATCGGCAGGATCTTAGAAGAGTTGCCTTCAATTACCACTGAGAAAATAATTGCGGTTGATGAGCTCTCACTTTGTTTTCAATATAAAATGCATGCCCTGGATGAAGTGAATAAAATCCCGGTATTTATCATCAATGGGATGGCAGAAGATATCGGTTATGATATTAACTTCTATACCAATGAGACTGAACCGCTTCCCCTGCGAGGAAGAGTCAGTGCAGGTAGAGTAGAGCTGATACAGGAATTGCCGGTGACCTTGTTGCACCATTCGCCAGTGTATGAGATTGATTGGAGTTATTTGAGCACCCCGGGAATCCACAGTTGTGATGTGCAAATTAAACCTGCTCAATTCTTCAATAAGTATGCGGAGATTCCTGCACTTCAGTCCCGTGGGTCAGTTTACTCTTTGATTACTAAAATGGCATTACCGGGTAAAAAACAGGAAAATCTGAAAGATTATTCCCGCAAAGCAAAAAAGAGTGCATCGGCTAAAACTATAGAACCTTCATGGGATCTAAGGGCAAAAGCTGAATTTGACAATGTGCTGGACTTGCATATCGAGAAATTGATGCCTGATGCCCGGCGCTTATCTTCCGGTGAGAAACTAAAGATGCAATTAGCCCGATTTGACAGTTTCATTAATCAGGCAGTGCGACTGAAAGTGAATCAGGTATTTGTGATTCATGGCATTGGGAAAGGAAGATTAAAAGATGAGATTAATACCCGGCTCATACAGGATCACCGGGTTCATTACTTTTCTAATGATTTTCAAGAGCGATTTGGACATGGTGCGACTGAAATTTGGCTTTATTAGGACATTTATTGAACTTATTACACCCTTTCTTTAGTTACTTATTTATGTAATACACTTTATGAGACAACTAAAAATTACGAAAAGCATTACAAACAGAGAGCAAGTCTCTGTGGAAAAGTATTTGAGTGATATAGCAAAGATCCCAATGCTTACTCCGGAGGAGGAAGTTGAACTATCCCACAAAATAAAGGATGGTGATCATCATGCACTGGAATTGCTTACTCAGGCTAACTTGCGTTTTGTGGTTTCTGTGGCAAAACAATACCAGAATAATGGTCTGTCTCTCTCTGATCTGATTAATGAAGGTAATGTAGGGCTAATCAAAGCAGCAAACCGGTTTGATGCAAGTAAGGGCTTCAAATTTATCTCTTATGCTGTATGGTGGATCCGCCAGTCGATATTACAGGCCATTGTGGATTACAGCCGTCTTGTCCGGATGCCGGTAAATAAACTGACCTCGTATAATAAAGTAAGCCAGACGATCACAGAATTAATTCAGAAATTGGAACGGGAGCCTACTACTGAAGAATTGGCAGAGCACCTGGAAATCCCCATTAAAAATGTAGAATATATCATCCAGTCATTTAGGAATCATGTATCAATAGATGCACCATTGGGTGAAGAAGATGATGGTGGCTCACTCATCGATGTTTTAATTCAGGATAGTGAGTTTCTCCCCGATGAACGGATTATCTCACAATCACTCTCTGAGGAAATGCAAAAAGGGCTGGCTGCTCTTACACACCGGGAATTTAGTATTCTGGAACGATTCTATGGTCTGGGTGAACGGAGCGCAGAATCACTGGATGAGATAGCTCAGGATTTTAATCTGACAAGAGAAAGAGTCCGCCAACTGAAAGATAAATCTATCCGCCGACTGAAAAGAGTCTATATGGCAAATATCGTGAAGGGTAAAAAGTAAGAAGGAAACAGGAAGCAGTAAGCAGTAAGCAGTAAGTTTGTAACTATTCACCTTAAATCAATTGAAATCAGCAAATGGAATATTGTATCAAAATAATGGTAGTAGTAACCCAGTATGGGTGTAATATTTATTAGTCCGGGGTTTTAACCCCGGGGTTGGTTAATGAATACAGATTTGTTTGGCGCTATTTTTGCCTGTTCCTATTAAATTTGATATCATCGGAATAGTCTTAATGCAAAAATCGTGACAAACATTAAGAAAAAGTATTTTAGGTGAATAGTTACGTAAGTTTAATTATAAAGACTGCATGATTTATGCTCAAACACAATCTTGAAATAGTTTGTCAAGTATGGACAAGTTATGTATGAATGTAGTTGGTGAAAACAATTGGATATAAGGTGTGACCATAAATTGTTGATAATTTGATCTGTCAATTAAAGGAATGTGGTACTGCCTGTCTTCCTGCTTATCTTGAATTAATACTTCAAAGCTTTCAACAATCCCGGTACTTTGAATCCACGTGATTAACTCCATATTCAAATCCCAGAGCCAACTGTGTCTCTTCATCAGAATTGACTCCAACTCCGGAAAGAAGTGAATAAAACAAGGGCTTTTACCATAGGCGGTTTGGATGGCTCTCAGGTGTTTGACAGGCCAGGGTTCATCATAACTGATGGCAACGTCACGAATTAGCGCATTAGTCTTGCCTTTGCATACCGGGATTGTAAGTAATTGTAGCCCGGCGGAAGTCAGGATCAGACAACTGTTGCGGAATGATCGTTTGTGATAATGCTCTGCTGCATCAATCGACCATGAGCCTTTTTGTGCCGCTGCCTCCCACAAATGAATCGGTGGGAGATACATGATCTCAGTGAACAATTCAGAGCCCAAATTTTAATAAGATAATGTAATCCTGATTACAGGTGTCGGATAAACAAGAAATAGATGATGATTAGGACAAATACGACCAATCCACCCAGCACCATGTAAAATTTCTTTTGATCGGCTGCATCCTGGGCTATTTGCTCTTTAGTCAGCTTTACTTCAGGCTCACCTGAACGATAAGTGGTCTGTTTGAAGAATGTTTTTTTACTATGTGAACCTCTGTTTGATCTTGGCATATTGATTTTTATTTACTTGTTAGCAATGTCAAAATTAGACCATTTCTACTGCTTTTATCTACTTTAGGCTAATTTTTTGCAAATTTAATGTATCCAAAATACAGTGCAACATCATAGATAGATAATTTAAGTAAGAAAGCTATAAATAGACTTAGGGCATCGATTTTAATAATTCGATCAATACGCTGTTAAGTTTATCGATCGTCTGATCTATCTTCCAGTTAAACTTATTCCGTGGCTGCACATAGTTGGATATCCCACGGATCTGCAGATAGTTTATGCCGGCCTTCATGCAGGAGTAAGCAAAGGCTGCGCCTTCCATTGACTCCGTCTGTGGATGATATTTCTTCACCCACTCATCGATTTGATCCTGATTGCCAGAGGTTTTATTTACTGTGATAGCGGTTTTATGTGGCAGAAATTGTAAGGCATTGCTGTCATTTTCGAGCCATCCGTTTTTAAATGGTGCTTCATCCGGCTTGATTAAATCCAGGTCAAATATCGAAGTAAATGATCCGTCTCGCTCAGTTACCCCCACATCTGCAAAAGTATCTTTGTAGATATTGACAACAGTAGTGAGTTCCATGTCTGCTTCAAAAGAGCCACACAGTCCGGTATTGATTGCCAGCTGAGGTTTGTACCCACTTCCCCATAGATAACCACAATGATAACTCATATTAAATATGCCGATTCCTGTGATGCAGATTGTAATTATATTTTCATTCCAGTCATAAATATTTTCCGCAATTAATTTTCCTTCTTTATTGAGGAATGAGAGTAATGGAGCTATTTCAAAAGGTGTGGAGACCGCAAAAAGGATATTATTTTTCATAAAGAAAAGATAATGCCGGAGTCAGGCCTAATTGAAAATGTTGCGTTGCACTTAGGTCGATGCGACTATTATTGAGTAAATAACCGATACCTATACCAAATAAAGCAGGATTGGTCTTTGCACTGAGATACAGATTGAGCTTTTTATTAATGGTATAACTGACACCACCACTAAAATTAACCGGATACTCATTTTCCAGATTCCCCTGAAGAAAGAAACTCAGATAATCTGCCGGCATATAGGCAATGCCCACACGGACGGAATTTCCCAGGTCGTTATTTTTGTTTTCTCTGAATAGTCCGATGGGATTAAAGAGTGAAGCTCCGATTGATAACTGACTGGATATCAAAGTCTGGAATCCCAATGTGAATGTGCCTGAATAAATTCGTTCGGCTTCAGGTGCAGTGACAGAGACACCATGTAGTCGCAACCCCAGGAAACTTCCTTTAGCTAACTGTATAGTATATGAAGCATTCAATTGTGACTCCTGATACACTGTATTGCCACTGTAGTTGGCACCAATACTCATTGTATGGCCGGGTGCTAAGCGAAAACCAGCCTGAAAATTACCATTATAAATATTTTTTAAAAAATAGGGTTGAGCCGCGCCTATACAGATAAACCACTGTTTTATATTGCCGGTAGCTGCCGGATTAGCTGTAGCAGCCATTACAGCAGGCGCTGCGGTAATACTTTGGGTCAGGCCATGACTGTACGCATTTTCAAAGAGGAAATCCCCTTGTTGGCCCCTGGCTTGCCAAACTGAAAATACAAAAATCATAAGTGCGCAAATCCTCATAGACCAAAAGTAAATAAAAATCTAATACCTGCCTCAATAGCCTTGTTTAGTTTATTGAATTCTTAGTGTTATTTGTTCTTTGAATGACTTTGTTTTTAATAGATTTAATTTCAGATTCACTAAATACCTTCCAGGAAAAATCTACATTTTTGTAACTATTCACATCAAATAAAGCGAAATATATAATTTAAAATTTTTAAAAATTTAGTTTCACCATCATTTCAGGCTGAATATAGATAATCCATAACGTAGGCTGGAGCCTACGCCAAACATTTTTTTGTATAAGGCACTATTTAAGCGAAGCTTAAATAGTGCCTTATACTTTACCACCGTTGAGCGTAGGCTCCAGCCTACGCTTAAGATAAGGGACTGTACAAAAGTTTGGATAGGAGCATTGATGCACGCACATTAGTATTTCCCTTTTTATTGTAAGTTTGTGCAAAGTCTGGTGAATGGCAGATTCTATTTTATTTACTGAAGCAATCAAAGTTGGGTATGCTAACGCAGGCCCCTCAATTACGCTGGGAGCCGGTATTTATGAGGGTACTGTTTATCCGGAGGCGAAAGTGAATATTCCACTTAGGATGTTGAATCGTCATGGACTAATTTCAGGTGCGACCGGTTCCGGCAAGACCAAGACTTTACAGATTATTGCCGAACAATTGGCCATTCAAGGTGTACCTTCATTACTGATGGATATCAAAGGCGATCTCAGTGGTATAGCAGCGGTCGGCGAAGCAAGTGAAAAGATTCTGCAGCGTATGCTAAATATTGGTATTCCCTTTGTGCCACACGCTTCTTCAGTAGAATTTTTATCATTGTCCGGTGAACCCGGAGCCAGGCTCAGAGCTACTCTTACTGAATTTGGACCGGTACTGCTATCAAAGATCCTTGGACTCAATGATACACAACAAGGAGTAGTCGCACTGGTATTCAAATATTGTGATGACAAGATGTTGCCACTCCTTGATCTGGATGATTTTAAGAAGACGTTACTCTTTCTGACCAATGAAGGAAAGGATGAGGTAAAAAGTGAATATGGAGCCATTTCTTCAGCGACGACAGGTACGATCATCCGTAAGCTGCTCGAGCTGGAACAGCAGGATGCCGGGTTGTTTTTTGGCGAGCCTTCCTTTGAAGTAGATGATCTGAAAAAGATCTGCAATGATGGTGAAGGTAAAATTTCAATAATCCGGCTTACGGATCTGCAAACCCGCCCCAAGTTGTTCTCTACCTTCATGCTCCAATTATTAGCTGAGGTGTTTAGTTCATTTCCGGAAGCAGGTGATGTGGACAAACCCCGTTTGTGCATCTTCATCGATGAGGCTCATCTGATTTTTGATGAAGCCAGTAAAGCATTGCTCGATCAGATTAATACGACTATAAAATTGATTCGTTCGAAGGGAGTAGGCATTTTCTTTATCACTCAAAATCCATCAGATGTGCCGGCTGAAGTACTCAGTCAATTAGGTCTGAAAATCCAACATGCACTCAGGGCATTTACCGCAAAAGACAGAAAAGATATTAAACTTACCAGTGAGAATTTTCCACTCAGTGATTTTTATGATATAGAAGCCTTGATCACCAGTCTGGGTATTGGTGAGGCGCTGATAACCGTATTAAATGAAAAGGGAATACCTACGCCATTAGTCCATACGATGTTGCGGGCACCTGAATCACGAATGGATATTCTTACTCAAGCAGAGATTGATGCTATCCTGGCAGAATCTACATTAATACCCAAATACAATAAAAGTATTAACCGGGTCAGCGCTTTTGAGATCCTCAATGCTAAATTACAGGAAGCGATGGAAAAAGCACCTGAGAAAACCGGCCCATTCAACACTGTGCCTCAATCCAAAAACGAAGAAGGTAGCCTGATTGGCGATATTGTAAATAGTACGACAGGCCGGCAAATAGGCAGGACGGTAGCCCGGGAGATCACGCGATCATTATTAGGTGTACTGGGGCTGGGCGGCCGCAGTCGAAGAACAAAAAGATGGTTTTAACAGATATGAGCAGAAATGACATTTTATCCATTATTGGATTTTTATTATTTTTAATTGGTTTTACTACCTTGTTTTTAGGTATAGTCGGTGTGCAATTGTCCTTTTTAAGTTTTTTAGAAAGAATTAATGGAACTACATCGCTATTAATCAAGTTGGGAATGATAATAACAGGAATTATCCTGGTTTTTCAGGCAAAAACTACTATCAGAAAATAGTTTTTGTTATTTTATTGTAAAACCAATTATATTTGGTACGAATCTTGTAGTAGATCTTGAAACAAAATAAAATATGGATGCGAATCGTATAATCACACTGGACGAATTTATTATTCATAGTCAGCAGGAGTTTGATCCGGAGACTGGGGAATTGACCGGGCTGCTCAGAGATATTGGTGTAGCTGCAAAGATTATTAACAGGGAAGTCAATAAAGCTGGTTTGGTCAATATTCTGGGTGTAGAAGGATCAGCAAATCATTCTGGTGATTTGGTGCAGAAACTGGATATATTCGCCAATGAAAAGTTGGTGGACTGCCTGAAGAATAGTGGTGAGTGCTGTGGTATTGCATCTGAAGAAAACGAAGATATTTTGCCATTAAAAACGCTGGCAAATAAGCGGGCCAAGTATATCGTGCTTTTCGACCCTTTGGATGGTTCGAGTAATATTGATGTCAATGTATCAGTAGGAACTATTTTTAGTATTTATAAACGCCTGAGCCCTACTACAGAGGAATGTAATCTGAGTGACTTTTTACAGAAAGGAACTGAGCAGGTTGCAGCCGGATATGTACTCTATGGTACTTCAACTATTTTGGTCTATACTACTGGCAAGGGAGTGAATGGATTTACACTGGATCCCTCTATTGGCGAATTTTGCCTTTCACACAGAGATATTAAGATTCCGGATTCAGGACAATTCTACTCTGTCAATCAAGGCTATTATCTGAAATTTGATCTCGACATGCGGCGATACATCGATCATTGCTCTGACAATAATCTGGGTTTACGCTATATTGGATCAATGGTATCCGATGTGCACCGGATTTTATTTCAGGGCGGTATCTTCCTGTATCCGAACACCCGTAAGTATCCCCAGGGTAAACTTCGTCTGCAGTATGAATGTAATCCCATGTCATTCATAGTAGAACAGGCAGGCGGACAAGCTATGAATACTGGTATGAAACGTATTCTGGAAGTAGATCCGAAGGAGCTTCATCAGCGTTGTACCATCGCTCTGGGTTCGCCTCAAATGGTAAAAGAGATGAAAGCCTTTGTGGAAAAGTACAGTCCTCCGATTTAGGTTATTCTAAATTGAATGTAACTTTAATCTAATCAATTCGCTTTGCTTACTTTGTCTGTTTTGCTGACAATGGCATAGCCTATTCAATATTTACCGTGATTAATAATTGCTTTCCACCTGACTTTTTCTTTTGACCGACGTTTTCCGGATTTTAGATTCACACAATTTTGTCAGGCAAATGCCAATGAATATTTTTTATTGAAATCCTGATTTTGAATTGAAGCACAGGTGCTTGTTTATGAAATGAGCCTGATAAATAAACCGGATTTGTGCCAATTTTAAAAAATTACAATTGCAAACACGTATTTACTTCGCATAATGTAATTATTGATTAACTTAACGTCAACTTTTAGAATGATCTCCTAAAAATAGTATAAATGAATGATTTCCTGAAAATGCCACTGTTGAAGCAATTTAAATCAGTTTCAATCCTGTTCCTGTTTGCTTCGATTGCACTGCTACTGATTCTCCCGGGCTGCAAGAAGAAGAGTTCGGAATCAGCCCCCAATCCTTATGTATTTACTAATACTACCGGATTGATTTCCCGGGTAGATCCGGTACGCGTGGTCTTTGCTCAGAAGATGATAGACGCAAAAGCCATCGGCAGTTACCTTGAGAAAGGTGTCTTTACTTTATCCCCGGCAGTAAAAGGCAATGTGTACTGGAAGGATGAAAAGACAGTGGAGTTTAAACCGGAATCGCCATTGGAATCAGATACGAAATATTCGATTAGTGTTCAGATAGATAAGTTGATGAATAATATTCCCAAAGAATTCAAAACTTTTAATTTCGATGTCAGGACGATCCAACTTGCCTATTCACTGGATTGGAGTGGATGGAGCACACCGGATCCGGATGACTATGCAAGAGCTGAGTTTTCCGGGACGATTAATACTTCAGATCTGGCTGACTCTGCGGTAATCAGAAGTTTAATTGCTGTTTCAGGACATGCTGTTGTCTGGCAGGATTCACCTGATGGCCTGACGCATCATTTTACTATTCGGGACATTGCCAGGAAAGATAAAGCGTATGCGCTGGATGTTCAGCTGGGAGAACAGGTAGCTACCGCAGATAATAAAACCTATGCACTTAATGTGCCGGCAGTCACAGACTTTCAGGTTTTTGATCTGTTCACTTCATCCGGCGATGATTTTTATTTTACATTAAATTTTTCAGATCCGATTGATCCTGCGCAGAATCTCGCTGGCCTGATCAAAATTGATGATTACCTGGAGACTATTCGTACAGAAGTGAATGGCAATAATATTATTGTTTATCCGGCTAGTAGAATCACCGGAAAGAAAACTGTTTTTGTGGATCCGTCCATCAGAAATTCAAAGGGTATAGCACTGGGAAAACCCTGGTCAAAGGAAGTCCAGTTTGAAGACAATAAACCCAAAGTCCGGTTTATAAAGCGTGGAAATATAATGCCCGAATCCAGTGGGCTTGTCTTGCCATTTGAAGCCATTAATCTGAATGCGGTAGATGTAGAAGTCGTAAAAATATTTGGGAATAATATATTACAGTATTATCAGACGATTGATGGGTACGAATCCAGTTATGAGATTAATCGGGTAGGGCGGATCGTACTGCAACAGAAGGTTGTGTTACGCACTTTAAATCCGGCAGCAAATAATGATCGTTGGATCAGTTATGGTCTGGATATCAATAAACTGATTGCGACAGACCAAAATGCAATCTATCAGGTGCGGATTGGTTTTAGGAAAGCATATTCCACGTTCAATTGTACAGATAGTACCGGAAGTCAATCACCGGAAAAAGAACTACAACCAATGGTTCAAAGCTATACTGAAAATGTCATAAGTATTTACGACGATAATTATTATGGCTTTGGTGAAGATGAAAATTATGAATGGCAAAACAGAGATAATCCATGTAAAAATGAATATTATAATCAGAGCCAGTTCGCTGTCCAGAGTGTATATAAATCAAATATTGGCCTGATAGCCAAAGGTGGGGAAACCGGCGATTTTTTTGTAGCTGCGACAGATCTTATCTCAGCAGATAGATTACCGGGTGTAGAATTAAAATTTTATGATTATCAGCAACAGATTATTGCGACAGCTACTACGGACAATGATGGCTTTGCCAGAGTACGACTTCCCAGGGTACCTTTTATCCTGGTGGGAGCCAAGGGCACCGATAAGAGCTTCTTGAAACTGCAGGATGGGGAAGCGCTTTCGATGAGTAAATTTGATGTGTCTGGTGACAATACAAAGAATGGTCTGAATGTATATATGTATGGCGAAAGAGCGGTCTGGCGCCCCGGAGATTCGATTTATTTAAATGCGATCATCTCAGATGCGACACATAGTCTGCCGGCAGGACATCCGGTCACATTGAGTGTGACAGACCCAAATGGTACCGTGGCTTTCAGGCACAGATATAATTATAATGCCGGTAGCATTATCCCGATGTATTTTAGCACAGCAACAGAGGCACCTACTGGCGTCTGGCATGCTAAATTATCAATTGGTGGCGCTTCTTTTGATAAGGCACTGCAAATAGAAACCATCAAACCCAATAAGTTAAAGATTCAGATCACACCCAATCAGTCACAATTACGAAATGGTAGCAGCACGGTAAGCACAAGCATTATGGCTCAATGGCTTACCGGACCTCCAGCCTCTGGTATGACTGCGCATGTGGATGCATTCCTTTCCCTGGATCCGGCGCCATTTAGTAAATATCCTGATTATAAATTTTCAGCAATGAATTTTACTAATACGGAACTACGTGTATTTGATGGTAAACTGGACAATGAAGGTAAAGCTGGTTTTGAAATGAACCTCAATCCTAATAAGGATGTAAATAACCTCTCAAAGTTAATCTTAAAAACCACTGTCATGGAATCTGGTGGGAATACCAGTATTGATTATCTGACCAGCACGTATTCACCGTATGATGCTTACGTCGGTATACAAGGGCCCAAAGATTCCTGGGGTGAACCCGTCATCAGCACTCACGGAGATTCGCGCTTTAAATTAGTAACATTGGATGGCAGCGGCAAGCCTGTGACAAACAGGGATATCGAAATCGTTATCTATCGTGCGGAATGGCGTTGGTGGTGGGACGGCGATGATGATACGTATTATTATACATCAGATGTAAACCTCGCACCAGTTAAGAAGCTGAATGTGCGTACAGATAATAACGGTAACGGTGCATTTACTTTCAATCCGGGTGACTGGGGACGATATTTTGTCAAAGCAGTGTTAGCTAATGGTCATCAATCAGGTATGTTTGTCTATGCCGGTTATCCTGAGGGAACTGACGAAGAGACACTTGCCTCCATGGCTACTTCACTGAAAGTAAATGCAAAATCTAAAGAAGTTTCTGCGGGCCAACCGATTGAGTTGTCTTTCGAAGGAATCCCGGATGGTCATGCCTTAGTTACGCTGGAATCAAACAAGGGAATTATTCAGGCAAAATGGTATGATGTAAAGCAAGGTCTGAATCGTCTGAATATCCCTACGGATAAGACGATGAGCTCTTCAGTGTATGTGTTTGTGACGATGATACAACCTCATGGCCATACGACAAATGACCTGCCCATTAGACAATATGGTGTTGTTCCTATACAGATCGTCAATCCTGAATTTAAGCTGGAGCCTATGATCGCTTTACATGATGAGATAAAACCGGATGAGCCTGTCTCTCTGGTCGTTTCTGAAAACTCAGGTAAACCAATGCAATACACCATCGATATAGTAGATGAAGGTCTGCTGAGCCTTACCCGGTTTAAAACTCCCAATCCTTATACCTATTTCAATGCCAAAAGTGCACTTTCAATTAAAACCTGGGATCTGTTTGATGAAGTAATAGGCGCTTATGGTGGTCGTATCTCGGGCGTTTTTGCTATTGGTGGTGACATGGCAAGTCAAAAGGTGCAGGGAGCACCGAAGGCAAATCGCTTTAAACCGGCAATAGTCCATCTCGGACCATTTTCACTGACTAAAGGTCAAAAAGCTAAACATACTTTCATTATCAATAATTATGTCGGTGAAGTCAGAGCAATGGTAGTAGCTTGTAATCAGGAAGCCTATGGTGCGGCTGAGAAATCAGTGAAGGTTCGCAAGGCACTGATGATTTCTACAGTACTCCCCCGTACTCTGGCTCCGGGTGATGAGTTCAATCTGCCGGTGAATGTATTTGCCAATAAGCCTGAGATTAAAAATGTACAAATCTCCTTTAGTGATAAGAATGGAATCTTAATTCCCAATGGTAGCAAATCAGCAAATCTGACTTTTGATAAAATCGGAGATAAGTTAGCTTATATTCCGATAAAGGTTAGTGACAAGGAAGGAGTATCAAAGATTAACGTAACTGCAGCCTCAGGGAATGTGAAAAGCGTGGAAGAAATGGAGATACAGGTTAGTAATCCTAATCCTGCACTTACCCTTTCAAAAGATATCACATTGATGGCTGGTAAGTCTGGTGTGTTTAATTCCGCAGCTCCCGGTGCAAACGGATCGAATTCAGCGACACTGACTATTTCAGCATTTATGCCTATCCGCTTGTCTGAACGATTAAATTATTTAATCACTTATCCCTATGGCTGCCTCGAACAAACAGTTTCGGCTGCATTTCCACAATTGTACTTGGCAGATATCGTTTCATTGAACGATGAAGGAAAGAGTAGGATCCGGAGAAATATCATCGATGCGATAAATAAAATTGCTTTGTTTCAGCTTTCTGGTGGAGGATTTTCTTATTGGCCGGGAAGCCCTAATATTGATCAATATACTACTACGTATGCGGGTCAGTTCCTGCTGGAGGCACAGAGGGCTGGCTATGTTGTCAATCCTGAGTTGTTAAATACATGGAAAAACTTTCAGAAAAAAGCAGCCGGAGCCTGGAGTTATAAGCAGGCTGATTTGGGCTTTTACAATGATTTTAATGATGTGACTCAGGCATACCGATTGTATTCTCTGGCACTTGCAGGAATACCGGATTTCGGAGCATTGAATCAGTTGAAGAATTATAATAAAATAAGCAGCCGGTCTAAGTGGATCTTAGCGTCAGCTTATGCACAGTTGGGTAGGGGAACAGTCGCTAAGACATTACTTACAGATGCAGGTCAGGAAGTAAAATCTTATTCCGAGTTGGGTTATACTTTTGGTTCGGATGTCAGAGATCAATCCTTCCTGCTCAATACCTATTTATTACTGAATGATCGTGTAAAGGCTGATCAGGTTGCAAAGTCTCTGGCAACGAAATTGAACAGTGGAAATTGGTACTCAACCCAAAGCCTTGCTACAGCGCTTAAGTCACTGACTTTTTACATAAAAAAATATCCATTGGCAAAAGATATAAATGCCAGTTATACCTTCAATGGCAAGCAGATTAATGTAAATGAAAAAAGCACGATGATCACTATAGATCTGGGAAAAGTAAATAATGTGAATAATCTGAAAGTATCAAATAAAGGTATTGGTACACTTTATTACACGCTCAGTCACAGTGGAAAGCCATCAGGCATTGATAAGTCTGCTCTGTCCTCCAATATTCAGCTGGATGTAAGGTATCTGGACAGGAATAATAAACCAGTAAATGTTGCCCGCCTGACCAAAGGAACTGAATTTACCGCAGAAGTGCGTATTAAGAGCTTGTATCCTGATCGGGAAATAATTAATAATATGGCACTTAGTCAGATCTTTCCTGCCGGGTGGGAGATTGTAAATGACAGACTAAATCTGGGAGTAGCACAGAATCATAATGGGATTGATTATCAGGATTATAGGGATGACCGGGTCAATAGCTTTTTTGACTTGTACACTAATCAGGTAACTGTTGTAAGAATCAAGCTTCTGGCTGCTTATCAGGGTACTTTCTATCTGCCACCACTTACCTGTGCAGCGATGTATAATGATCAGATCAAAGGCAGGATACCGGGGCAAAGAGTTCAAGTTTTGTAAACAAAAGTGGCTGGTAAAGGAAAGACACAGTTAAATTATTTTGGTATTCGTCATTTTGGTGTCGGCTGTGCTCGAGCATTGGCTAAGGCATTGAGGGAATTAAAACCGGATGCTATATTACTCGAAATGCCTGCTGATGCAGGGAGGGCACTTCAGAATTTGAAAATAATTGAAGCATTCCCCGTTGCAGTACTTGCTTATTCTAAAGGTAATGATAATGATACTTACCTGTTCCCTTTGGAAGAATATTCCCCGGAATGGATAGCGATTTGTTATGCAGGTCGGAATCAAATTCCGGTGTATTGTATTGATTTGCCTTTGGGTGCGAGGGATGAAAAAGGCAACTCACTATGGCAGATTGAAGATACAGAAAATGATGGTATTCTTAGTGATGCATTTACCCGCTTTGCTGAGTTACAAGGAATCAATGATACCGAGCTGTGGTGGGAAATAAATTTCGAAAGGTCCGGTGATAGTATTGAAGTCTTTGAGGAGATAAATGAACTAATGCATGTCTCTCAACCCGCTGATAGTCCCCGGGATAAATTAACGACCTGTCGGGAAGCCTGGATGCGTGATCAACTCAGGGCTGCTGTTCAGGAGATTAATGGGATAGGAGCAGTGGTCTGTGGTGCTGCACATTTGCCTTTCATTCAAATAGATTCTGCTCATTCAGCCGAAGCAGATCATAAATTATCCCTCAGTTGGAAGATTAATGCACTGGAAGTGACCTGGATTCCCTGGTCGGAACAACGATTGAGTAATATGAATGGCTATGCATCCGGTATGAAATATCCGGCTTACTATAATGCACTTTGGAAGCATCACACTGAAGCGCCCATGTATGTGATTGCCGGGATTGCCTCCTTCTTACGTGAGAAAGGATTTGATGTCAGTCCTGCCCATTCGATGGAGGTGAAGCGTCTGGCTGACAGGCTATCCCAATTGCGCGGTCATCCGCTCCCGGGTATAAATGAGATTCTCGAAGCCGGTCAGGCTGTATTCAACCTCATGGACAGAGCTAAGATGACTAATTTTATTCATGAGGCTCTGGTGGGTAAGAAGCAAGGCAGGTTAAATTTTTCAGAAGTGGAAAATCCCCTCCTTGCCGATTTTGAATTAATAATGAAAAGTTTACAGCTCAATTTCTACCGAAAGAAAGTCAGTGAAATAAAGCTGGAGCTTGATCTGCGCATTGTCAGAGATTTGGCTATTGATGCTTTTCTGCACCAACTACAAATTTTGGAGTTTTCGTGGGCAACTCCATTGAATCCGGATCAAAACAGCCTGGGAACATTTAAGACGGCATGGCATCTTGAATGGCAGGAGGACGATATCATCCGGCTTTCAAAGAAAATCATTTATGGCCACACAGTCGCTGTTGCTACGCGCAATTATTATCTGCATTGTTTGGAACAGACGACATTGCCATCACTTTTTTTGGCAAATACGATCAATAGTGTAATGCATTGTGGTGTCACGGATTTGGTGCATGAAGTCATCCGGCGGATTCCCGATTTTCTGATAAATAGTAATGAATTGCCCCATTGGGTTAAGATATCTACTTCGCTCCTTCGGCTTACCAGTGTAGGTAGTGTGAGAGAGATAGATTCTGAAGCGATTGGGGGATTATTAGAAACCATTCTTCCCGGAATAATCCTGAATATTCCGGTTTATTTTTCTCAGATTGATTTGAAAGAAGCAGATAATGTATTGCCTGAAGTTAAACAATGGCACAATGCACTTACCCGTACTGACAAGGAGGAATGGCTTGCACTTTGGTACAATTGTATGCCGGATTTGTCGGAGAA
>CAZGKN010000027.1:0-7291 GCA_964525915.1 uncultured Saprospiraceae bacterium
ACTAAAAGATTACCCTGATACTAAAAATATTGAACAAATCAGGTATTTAATAGTTAAAGCAAACTATGAACTTGCACTTCGCAGTATCTATGCTAAGAAACTAAACCGATTTGGACAAGCACAGTCCGCTGCCGAATTGTTTAAATCCAAATTTCCGACCAGTAGCTACCGCAAAGAAGTAAATAGTATTTTGAAAAAAGTTAAAGACAATATAAAATTATTAGAAGATGGACATAAAAGCACGATCACAGGGAATTGACGCGAATTGCCAGGCAAGAGACATCAAGCAACTGGCCGGTCAGACCGAAAACATCTACAAGTCAATAGCAGTCATCACAGCCAGAGCAAGACAACTGCAGACTGAACTGAAACGCGAATTAAATAGCAAACTGGAAGATTTCTCTGTTTCATCTGATACCATTGAAGAAATTCAGGAAAACAAAGAACAAATAGAAATCTCAAAGTTCTATGAAAAGCTACCTAATCCGGCTATCATCGCGACAGAAGAATTTATAAACCAGGAGTTGTCGTTTCGATACAGGGAAGAGCCGGATGAGGTGAATTAATCTTCACTTTACATTATATTACCGGTATGCCACTGGAAGGTAAAAAAATAGTATTAGTCATTACCGGCAGTATTGCTGCATACAAGTCAGTCTTTCTTTGCCGGCTGTTAGTGAAATCAAAAGCGGAGGTTAAAGTCATAATGACTCCAGCAGCACTTTATTTTATTGCCCCCCTTACCTTCGCTACATTATCAAAACATCCGGTGATTTCAAGCCTTCAGGACGGAGATACCTGGAATGACCATGTATCCTTAGGGCTGTGGGCTGACCTGATGATCTTCGCACCAGCGACAGCTAATACATTAGCCCACATGGCTCATGGTCTTTGTGATAATATCGCAGATGCTGTATATCTTTCTGCACGATGTCCTGTGTTCTTTGCGCCAGCAATGGATGTGGACATGTGGAACCATCCGGCGACTAAAAAAAATATTGAATTATTAAAAAGTTATGGAAATCATGAAATAACTGTCAATGAAGGTGAACTCGCCAGCGGCCTCATCGGTGCAGGTCGTATGGCTGAACCGGAAGAGATATTAGATCGGATTAATCATTTTTTCGAACTCAAAGATTTAAAGTTAACTACTAATTTAGCTGGTAAAACAATATTAATCACAGCCGGACCAACCTATGAAAACATTGACCCGGTACGATTTATCGGCAATCACTCTACAGGTAAAATGGGAATAGAACTTGCCAGGGAACTGGGGAAGAGAAATGCCACAGTTCATTTGGTTTTAGGTCCTTCAAATATTGATATAACAAACCTGACACAAAATATTACTGTATATCCGGTAACTACTGCAATAGAAATGCTTCAACAGGCTGAAAATATTGCTCAAATAGCAGATATTATGATCTTCGCAGCAGCAGTAGCAGATTATAGACCTGAAACCTTCTCCACACAAAAAATTAAAAAATCCGATGATACACTTACCATTGAATTAGTTAAGAATCCGGATATCGCCAAAACACTGAGTAACAGAAAAAGGAAAGATCAATTTACCATTGGGTTTGCACTTGAGACAAATGAAGAAGTCAAAAATGCCAATGAGAAATTACAAAACAAGAATTTAGATTTAATTGTTCTTAATTCGCTCAGAGATGCAGGTGCAGGATTTGGACTGCATACAAACAAAATAAAGATTTATTCAAAAAATGGACTTTTAATTGAGTCTCCGGTACTGGATAAACAAGAAATCGCAAAGATCATCGTTGAAGAAATAGAAAAGCAGTTTCAATAATAGCATAAATTCGCATGAATAAATTTTTTATACTCCTTATAGTCCTGTTCCAAATCAATTTATTAAATGGTCAGGAAATTAAGTACAATATCAAAGTAGTAGCACCCAGACTGCAGACTGCAGATCCGCAAACACTAACCCAACTTGAGAAAAATCTAAATGAATTTCTGAATAATCAGCAATGGACAGATGTCGAGGTAGAAGATGAAGAAAAAATAAATTGCAACCTGCAACTTAATATCAGTGCTGACAAGTCCGCTACCTCATTTGAAGCCAGTCTTTCGATTTTAGCTACCAGACCAGTGTATGGCTCTACCTATGAATCCGTAATATTTCAATATGTAGATGATAATGTCCTGTTTTCGTATGAACCCGGAATAACATTCACATTTAATGCCAATACATTTTCCGATAACCTCACTTCTATTCTCGCTTATTATTCGTACATCATCCTGGGACTTGATAAAGACTCATTTCAGGAAAAAGGTGGCCAGGCAATGTATGGAATAGCACAACAAATAGTAAACACGCTCCCTACCAGTCTTTCACAGGATAATGCACAGGGCTGGTCTGTCAACTCAGCTACAAAAAATAATAAATCCAGATATTACCTGGTTGAAAATTTGCTCAATAGCAAGCTTAATAATTGGCGGACAGGATGGTATGAGTATCACCTCCAAGGCCTGGACAGGTGTTTTTCAAACATCAGTGACGCCAGGCACAATATAGTAAATGCGCTTAAACTCATGGAGCAATCATATGACCAATACCCTACTTCACTCATGATCTCTCTGGCAGCTAATTTCAAAACCAATGAACTGGTAGAACTTTTCAAACCAGCAGGTACCGAAGAGAAAAATGATGTTTTTCGTTTTTTAAATAAAACTTATCCTTCAGGAAGACAGAATTTCATTGATCTTCAGCGATGAGCGCAGGATCTGAGATACATCTGGCGATTTTCGCGTCAGGCAATGGGAGCAATGCGGCCAGTATAATTAAGTACTTCAAAGGGCACTCCACTATTAAAATTTCACTCATTCTATACAACCGAAAAATGGCAGGCGTTCAGCATCATGCTGCTGCAAATAATATCCCATCGCAATATTGCCCACAACTTGTTATTAATGATCAACATGAATGTGAGAAAATATGGAATGAATATAAAATAGACGGGATCATATTAGCCGGTTATCTGTCACTTATCCCCCCTCACATTATTCATCGATTCCAGGGCAAAATTTTAAATATCCATCCCGCATTATTACCTTCATTTGGCGGTCATGGCATGTATGGTCATCATGTGCACGAATCAGTAAGCCTGTCTGGTTGTTCAGTTACCGGACTCACAATTCATCTGGTAAACGAGGAATATGACCAGGGAGCGATTATTTATCAATGCAGAGTTCCGATTCAGCCTTATACTAAACCGGAAGAAATCGCGGCACAGGTATTACTATACGAGCATCTGTCCTATCCTTTAATAATTGATAATTTCTTTGGAAATAAAAGTTAAATTTATGCTTTATAATTCAGTCGTACTATGAAACACACAAAACATTGGTTAATTACAATTCTGAGTATTTTATTCTTTACCCTTAATTCATTTGCTCAAAGACCTGATAAAGGAATGAGTCCTCAGATGAGAAAAGACTCAATTGAAAATAATCAAGTCATGAAAATGGATTATAAGGTCACCCGTCAAGCCTCAGTAACTATTAATGGCAAAATAGTACCTTATCAAGTCACCGCATCTACCACTCCGGTCTGGGATGATAATGGTGAAACAATTGCAGGTGTATTTTCAGTGTTTTATGAACGGACAGACACTAAAGATAAATCTACCCGCCCTTTGGTCTTTTCTTTCAATGGTGGCCCGGGTTCTGCCTCACTGTGGATGATGTTGGGATATACAGGTCCTCGTTTATTAAATATCGATCCGGAAGGCTATCCTATTTTACCACCGGGCTTAAAAGACAATCACAATTCCATTCTGGATGTTGCTGACATCGTTTATGTCGATCCGGTCAACACCGGATTCTCACGACCGATCAGTGAACACATCAAAAAATCGAAGTTTTTTGGCGTGAATGCTGACATTAAGTATTTGGCAAACTGGATCAGCAGTTTTGTAACCCGGGAAAAACGCTGGGCATCCCCACAGTTTCTGATTGGTGAAAGTTATGGTACAGTACGAGTCTCCGGTCTGGCTTTAAAATTACAGCAGTCGAGTTGGATTTATCCGTTGGGAGTAATATTAGTATCTCCTACGACTTTGGGTATCAATAGAGAAGGCCCGGTCAGTGATGCCCTTCGCCTCCCCTATTTCGCTGCCACTGCATGGTACCATAAAGCATTGGATAAAAAATACCTCGATCAAAAACTGGCAGATTTTTTACCGCAGGTCGAGCATTTTACATTATATGATTTATTACCGGCGATAGCTCAGGGTGGTTCATTGCCCACAGATAAGCGGGAAGCTATTATCAGGCAATTCTCAGCTTACTCAGGATTGTCACAGGAAGCTATCCGGAATTATAATATGCAGGTACCCGTAGGCTTTTATTGGAAAGAGCTATTACGTACACGAGGTCAGACTTTAGGTCGCCTGGATTCAAGATATATAGGGGTCGATACCAAAGACGCCGGTAATTATCCGGAATATAATGCAGAGTTTGTCGCCTGGATGCAGTCTTTCACTCCCGCAATCAATCTGTATCTGAGAGGAGAACTCGGCTTTGAGACGAATCTGACTTATAATGTATTTGGTAATGTATATCCCTGGGATAATGAAAATGACAATACAGGTAATGACCTCAGAAGCGCTATGGCACAAAATCCATATCTGCACGTGATGGTTCAGTCAGGTTATTTTGATGGCGCATGTGACTATTTCAATGCAAAGTATAATTTATGGCAGTTAGACGAAAATAACCGCGTTTCTGACCGATTATCCTGGAAAGGTTATCCTAGTGGGCACATGATGTATTTAAGACAGGATGACTTAAAAAATGCCACAGAAGATGTACGTCAGTTTATACTAAATGCTATGTCCGCAGCCAACAAGCCTGCAAAATACGGTAATCAGTAACTATTGCAATTTTGTTAAATGATTGTTAGGATTTTGGCAATATCGAAGGAATTCATTGCCAGTATTGTTTAATCTCTATCTTTGACATCGAAACTAATTTAATCAGATCTCGTGAGTGTATTAATTTTTTTGATAATCACCTATGTATTACTGTGCTTTTCATTGGTAAAGCTATTTGAGAAAGCCGGACAAAAGCCCGCAGACGCCTGGATCCCAGGTAAAAATTTTGCTATCTGGGCGACACTCATTGGCCGCAGACCCAGATATTGCTGGTGGCTATTATTTCCCATAGTCAATATTTTTATTTTCTGTGGGATGGCGGTAGATATGGTCAGGTCATTTGGTAAATTATCATTTTTAGATAGCGCTTTAGCTGTAATTTATGCACCATTGAAGTTTTTCCACACAGGTAATGATAAATCAACAAAGTATATTGGCCCCATATTAACAGCCGAGAAATCATTTCAACAGCAGCTTCAGGATGCTTATAAAAAGCAGGACAGCTATGCCATCAAAAAGCTGGAAGCTAATAACCCGTATAAAAAAACAAAAGTCCGCGAATGGACAGAGAGTATAGTATTCGCGGTATTTGCTGCAGCATTTATACGTATGTTTCTTATCGAGGCATACGTAATTCCTACATCATCGATGGAAGGTTCATTGAAAGTGGGCGACTATTTGTTTGTAAGCAAGATGCATTATGGGATCAGAATGCCTATGACGATTGCGATGGTACCACTAATTCATAATCGCTTACCTTTTTTCAACAGAGAATCATACCTGCGTGAGCCCAGTCTGGATTATTACAGATTACCTGCTCTGGGTGATGTCGAGCGTTATGATCCGGTAGTATTTAATTACCCGGAGGGAGACAGTGTTTTTGTGACTCCCGAACGGACTATAAGTATTTATGACAACCGTAGGATGAATCTTCACCTGGAAACCTCATATCCGCTCACTGTAAGACCTATGGACAAAATGGATCATTACATAAAGCGCTGTATCGGAATACCGGGTGACTCATTAAAAATTATAAATAAACAAGTTTATATTAACGGTAAGGCTGCTGAAAATCCGCGTTATATGCAATATCTCTGTCATGTAACACCGAGTGAACCTATCAGTCTGGATATTCTCGGAGAATTAGGTGTTAACCTGAATGAGTGTGACCCCAACACAGGTAGTTATTTTCTGACCAAAGAACAAAGAGATTATTTGGAAGCAAATGTGAAAGGAATTCAAATTCAAATTCTTTCTGAAACTGCAAAACCAAGCTTTGCCGAGCGCTTATTCCCTCACTCACCTGCTCAATATAAGGGCTGGACGCCTGATAATTTTGGCCCTATCTGGATACCTAAAAAAGGAGCCACCACTCCATTGACTCTTGAAAACATTGCATTTTATAAGAGGGTCATCAGTGTTTATGAAAATAACAAACTCGAAATCAGGGACTCTACTATTTACATCAATGACAAACCAGCAAAATCATATACATTCCAGCAGGATTATTACTGGATGATGGGTGACAACAGAGATAACTCGGAGGATTCCCGTTTTTGGGGCTTTGTACCGGAGAAAAATATCGTAGGTAAACCGCTATTTATATTTTTTAGCAAATATTCTGACCCCTATAACGGATCAAAAATCAGGTGGAAACGAATTTTCACTGAAGCTAATAAATTCAGATAATTCGACAGGCACTTTACAAGTGAGTAAAAATATTCGTTATCTTTAATATCGAATAAACTTCTACAGATGGACTTCAGTAAATTTAGAAAACTATGTGCTTTTCTTTTTCTCACTTTTTTAGGGATTTCAGCGGTTATCGGCCAACAATCATCTGATTATTGTATAATCCCCGGATCGTACATCATACAGTTTGCTGATTTTACTAGTCAGCAAAAATTCAATGAAAAAGGAAATAAATTTTTCAAAACAACAATTGAAAAACGTTCACTCAGGAACACCCTCCCGATTACAATAGTAAAAGCACCAGGCTTTGATTATAATCAGTTTAGCTCTGTCATGTCAAAGATACCCGGTGTATTATCCATATCGCAGGATGCATGTATGGATAGCCGGGCAGAACCAAATGATCCGATGTATGGTAATCAGTGGGATCTGGAACTAATACAGGCAAATAATGTGTGGGATATATCTACAGGTGGAAAGACACAACATGGACACGACATAGTCCTGGCGATCCTGGATGATGGCTTCCTCATTACTCATGAAGACTTAAAAGATAACTTGTTCACAAATCCTGGTGAAATACCAGATAATGGAATTGATGATGACCAAAATGGATTTATAGATGATATCCATGGTGTAAATATCGTAACTAAATCAAACATTCATGAAGTAAGGACACATGGCACAAGTGTAATGTCTAT
>CAZGKN010000027.1:7301-19124 GCA_964525915.1 uncultured Saprospiraceae bacterium
GTGCCAAAGGCAATAATGGGGTCGGAATGGCTGGTGTCAACTGGAATATAAAATTACTTCCGGTAAGTAATGCCATACAATCCATTTCAGCTTTACTCGAAGGATATGATTATGTTGCCGGGTTTCGGAAGAAGTTTAATCAGACACATGGCCAGCAAGGTGCACTTGTCGTCGCTGCTAATCTGAGTGGTGGAAAATCAAATTCTTTTCCGGATGAGTATCCAGCGTGGTGCGCTATGTATGATTACTTAGGAAGTCAGGGTATTCTTTCAGTCGGAGCTACAGTTAATGCCAATGTGAATGTAGAGACAAGTGGCGATTTGCCCAGTTTATGTCCCAGCGACTATCTGATCATGGTGACGAATACTACAAGTAATGATGTATTTTATGGAAATGCCGGTTACGGTCCCACAGCCATAGACCTGGGTGCACCCGGCGAAGGCTGTCAGGGCGCAAACAGTATTGGTGCTTATTCACCCTTTGGTGGTACATCCTGTGCAACCCCACATGTGACAGGGGCGATTGGTCTATTATATTCGATACCCGGAATACAACTTCAAAATCTGTATCTTACAGATCCGGCTTATGCAGCCAAAACAGTAAAAAATGCAATTCTGAATGGCGTGGAACTGCTACCCACACTCAAAGATAAAACAGTAACCGGCGGCCGGTTGAATTTGTGGAAGATGCTACAGAAATATTCGGCTACAGATTCGGGCATTCATGATGAAGTCATCACCTATCCCAATCCTGCAAGTGAGTCAGTCAATTTTTCAATCAAGGGTACGCTGTTAAATTCAAATCTTACACTTAGTTTATTTTCAATAGATGGTAGTGAAATCTATTCATCACGGTTTATAGCTTCAGATGAGTTTTCCATCCCTGTTCAGTCTTTTTCTCCAGGCACATATTTTTATACTTTACAATCAGACAAGACTACTTTTCATGGTAAATTTATCAAACAATAAATAGTATAATCTCATGGGATTCAACAAAGATGAATATCTGCAAAATGTACAATCTGCCTGTGATTTTCTTACATCAAGGATAGAAACTACACCTACTATCGGAATAATATTGGGTAGTGGTCAGAATGAAGTAGTTAGTAAAATAGAAAAACCGATTTCCATCTCTGGCGCTGATATTCCTGGCTTTCCTGCAGCCACTGTATCTTTCCACAGGGGCAAGGTAATTTTTGGGTGGCTTGGGGGGAAATATGTCGCAATCCTGCAGGGTAGATATCACTACTATGAAGGCCACAGCATGCAGGCGATTACACTTCCGGTACGTGTATTAGCTGCATTAGGAATTAGATCCTTAATTGTCACCAATGCAGCAGGGGGTTTGAATCCCAATTATAAAACCGGAGATCTCGTGATCATTCGGGACCATATTAACTTCATGTCAGATAGTCCATTAATCGGGCTAAATTATGAATCAATCGGTCCCTTATTCCCGGACATGAATTTTACTTATGACACCGGGTATATAGAATTATTGAAAGATATTTTCCATGAAAATGGCTTACAAAGACAAACAGGTGTGTATTGCAGTGTAAAAGGCCCGCAAATGGAGACACCTGCAGAACAAAAAATGTTTCGTTTGGTCGGTGGAGATTTAATTGGCATGAGTACCGTCCCGGAAATCATCACTGCACGTCAGTTACAGTTAAATTGTGCTGCTATTAGCGTGGTAACGAATCAATGTACTCCGGACAATCCTGAATTTACTACTGTGGAGCATGTGGTAGAAAATGCAGGCAAAGTAGATGAACTACTGAGTAAAGTCTTAATCGGACTTGTTTCAAAAATTGATTGAAGCTATACTCTGTTGATGCTATTCATGCCCCCGTCCTTCGCCACTGCCTCCGGATTCTCTGATTTGTTCACCTTTTATCACAGTTGAATCAACCATCCACTGAACTTTTATATCTTTTGAGAAATCCAGATCCGGCTTACCTGCCTTGACCCAGGCGGAATACCAAACTGAGCCAACTCCTGAAATTGATTCGCGCATTCTGCTCTCGACCATACCTTGCATCGCATCCTGATATGATGCAGCAAAATCCCGGCATTGAGTCCAGATATATTTACCCGATCGCTCCTCATAGCATAATTGTTTATCTGCCGGATACTTACGCTTAAGCACACGCTCTATCGTAAGCACAGAATCTGAGAGTTGGGCACTACGCTGAATAACATTCCGGATATAACTGTTTATATCAGGTATATAATGGCTCTTACCTACCAGATAATCATATTGTTCATCAGCAAATAATTCAGGAATCCGGCTCTCCCAAAATGCATGAATCCCATACTGATCGGTCTTCTGCCCATTATAATTGCTACATGCATGAAGAGGCACATGTGCATCGGCTATATAATGCCCGAGGTTAGTGGCTATATTGATTATTTTCTCAGGATCTCTGACAATGAATGCGGTAACCAACTTATCAAACAAATGCGCAACATAATAGGGTACGATTCCATGTATAGTAAAGTTATCTGTGTATTCTACTCTGTCAGGTTTGAACTGGAAAGCTTGTGCGAATACTCGAAAAGAATCCGGATTAATCACATATTTCTCGTTGTAATACGCGGGACTGATATTAAAACCATATATATGTCTGATTTGTGCTTTTGGAAAATAATAATACTTTCCGCCGGCATCAACAGTAGCTAAATCAGATGAGCTACACCAGGTTGAATCCATGACATGTATCAACAGTGAGTCTGTACCTCTGTAGAATTTTAATATCCCATAGCTCGCAAATCCTTCAGTCATGGTAGCCGGGAAGCAACGGCTTTTGTACATATCCATATCCATAAAATGCCGGGAAGCTTCTAATCGGAAAGCATATCTCCGTTTATCCGGATCGACAGCATGATCAGTGATAAAATCAATATTCGTCTTAAATAATGGAAACATCTCATCAGGCAAAGTAAATACAGCTAAACGATTAATCGTCCTGTGTCCAAAAAAGCCCCAATCCCGATCATAACTTACAGCGCTATAACCCAGCATCAGGACAATCATACAAAGTAAGACAGGAATACGTTTCATATTTCATTCCGAATATTAATAAAAGAATGAATATCCGAAAAATATCTTTTCTAAAGGTCTTACCTGACCGGAATAATACAAGCGATTGTCCTTATTGATGAAATAACTGAAAGGCTTATTCTGCAAGCTGATCCCCTTTCGCTCATCATCAGTCATAATAATCGGATAGATAGTCAGATTAGTCGTATCTGATTTATGTGTAACAATCTGTAATTTAGCAAAGGGTATATCCGAAATCAATGTGTCTGTGGGAAGTTTATCTTCAGTAAATACACTTGCAGCTTGTACATCTTCAAGCGCAAATAAAAATGCTTCTGCTTCATTTCTCTTGACAGGTTTATCAATGTGATGAGTGGTAGAATTCAGTGGTTGGATATCATATTGCTGTCCGGATTGTACTCGCAGTGAAAATGATTCATTTCTGTTTCTCGGATAATCTATCTGCACATATTTTATAGAATTTGGAGGAAAACTTAATATTTTCCTACTGATCACATTATCCTTAAATAAAGGCCAGTAGCGCTCCCGTACTGATCCATCAAAATTTGGAATACCCACGGCATAAGGGATATTATACCCATCCAATACCATATAATTAGCATAGCCTATCTGTGATTCACTTCCGATATAATAGTCTTTGATCTTTCTCCCCTGGAGGTTATATAACTCTACTTTGATCCCTTTCACTGCGATATCTTTCATCACTCCGGGAATTGCAGCTTTTGGTACCAGATTCTTAACTTCAACCTTTTGAATGGTCAAAAGCAGGTATTCCATAAATTGCTTATCTGCTATGTACTTACCATCCATTATCCACTGGTCTCCTTTACGATCTAATTCCAGTTTGGAATTGTTCTTGTCTGTCACAAATATTTTCCCAACTGAGTTAATATCAGTTACTTTAAAATCCCGGCTACTGCTTACGCCAGTCTCCATATTATTATTTTTCTGGTATAAAAGGTATCCGGCGACCAGCGCAACTATTAAAACCAATAATAAATAAATCGTCTTTCTATTCATACTATATCTCTATTTCGAATACTTTCTACGACGGTACCAAATAAAAAGACCAGCAGTTGTACCTAATAAAATTAAGGGCAATCCAAGATTTAAAAACTGCCAATAACCTTTATGCTCTTTTATCTGCACTTTATCCAACAAACGCAACTTAACTTCCTTGGCTCTGGCATTCAGGATTCCTTTATCATCCAGCATATATTCGATGGCATTCATCACAAAATCCCGGTTACCATAAAGCTGTTTGTCAAACGTATTATATCCGATAGGCATGTATTCTGTACTTCCGGGTTTATAGAGATTATTCAATAGTTTACCATAGGATACAGCTATAATTTTTGCCGGTTTTCCTTCCGGCACAAAGTCAGCTTTAATCTCCTGTAATGTTTTTTTCATTTCATCACTTACCCGGTTTTCATAAAGCGAAGTAAACGGCCCTTCAAGGAGTACTGCTGCTGGTAATGCAGACTTATTGAACTGACTGGGATCAGGTTTGTACCGGAGAATCTCGAAATTGATTCGGACAGGAATAAATTGCACCCGACTATACTGAGATGAGACCAGAAGGTCCGTCTTTTTAATGGGAGTCTTTGTCCGGATAGTATCAATTGTATTCGGAAAATACACGTTTACTCTGTCGATGTTCTTAACGATTGGATTTGATGAACCTCCTTTCAACAATGGAGCATAATACCATGGAAACATTTCCATCTGAGAACCAGTGCCCAATTTCCCTACAGCCAAAGGTATCGGACTACACTCCAGATCTAATATTAAATTAGGTTGAATCCTAAAACCATATTTGAAAAATAAGTCATCCAGATTTACATTATTTTCGATAGGGACAAAATCGTTCGTTTTCCGGCGGAGACTATCCATATCCACTTTTACCTTATTGACCAGAAACATAGTATTGCCTCCACGCATAATATATTGATCCAGGACAAACTTGGCTTTCTCATTATAGGGTTCAGTAGGATTAGGCATTATAAGTAATTTGATCTCTTCAGGTACCTTGTACATACTATCCAGATCCATAAATCGTATGTCATAATACGGATTCAAAGTATTCAGGAAATCCTGCATTTCGATCGGTTTCGTCTCACCATGCCCACGGGTAATCATTATCGTAGGTTTCTCAGATCTGAATATCTTATTAATCGCATCACCAGTTTGTATTCCAACAGATTGATTGATTGATTTAATACCTCTTCATCACTAAACCCTGCAATATTATTTTCAAGCAAATTAACAGGTATCGTATGTGAGCCAAACTTTACCACAGCATAGGGATAAATAATCCGCTCTGACTGTTCATCATCATCGAATACTTTTAGATTGACAGGTTTAATTCCCTGCTCAGCCATTGTCTTGATACGATCATTCTTTTCATCAACGGATTTAACATCCAGCGGGTCCTTGAAAGCGTATTGTATAAAGGGAGTTTCATTGCGAAACTGATCCAGTTTATCTTTTATGGCTTCCTGCAATCGCTTAAATCCGGCTGGAAATTTCCCATCCAACAAGACTTCGATATACACATTGTCTTTCATTCCCCGCAGCATCCTGACAGTTTCAGGAGTAAGTGTATATCTTTTCTCTTCTGTCAAATCAATGCGGGTATAAACATACTCACTGACGATATTTACAGCAAGGATTATCAGACATATCAGGACTAACTGTAAAAAGTTAATGCCGTGCCCCGTAGCTTGTTTCTTCGCTTTATTTTTCTTGTTTGTATGCAAGGCTTGTCAGATTTTTCTTTTTTGTATTGAGTATTGTGCCAGGGTCAGAAATAAAAAAATGACTGAAGCAAAATAAATCACATCACGGGAATCAATCAAGCCCTTACTTATCCGGTTATAATGAAAATCTGCTCCTAATTTCTGAATCACATAGTCCAAATTGCCTGTGAAAACCGGAAGTTTACTGAATAAATAAAAAAACCATTGCACCACAAAGCATAGAAATGCACCCAAAATGAAGGCAACAACCTGGCTATTGGTTAATGTACTGGCAAACAAACCAATGGAAACAAAGGTCGCTGACAATAATACCAAACCGATATATGAACCTATGGTCCCACCAATATCGAGATTACCCTTCGGTGAACCCAACTGATATACTGAATAAAAATAGATTAGTGTCGGCAATAAGGCCAATAATACAATGGTTACTCCTGCGATGAACTTACCAGAGACAATGGCAAATTCAGTCAAAGGCTTTGTTGTCAGCAATTCAATGGTTCCAGTCTGGTATTCTTCAGAAAATGTACGCATGGTAATCGCTGGAATTAAAAATGTAAATATTGCCGGGGCGATCAGGAAAAGTGAGTCCAGGGAGGCATAGTTAGAGGACAGAATACTTAGGTCCGGGAAGAAAAATAGTAATAGTCCGATCACTAACAGAAACAAACCGATTACAATAAAACCGCCAATATTGGTAAAAAATGAGCTTATCTCTTTTCTGGTAATTGTCCACATATTAATTCGCAATGGTCAACTGATGAAAAACTTCTTCTACTGAGGCTTGATTCTGACTCATACCTATAATTTTCAAATTATTTCGCACTGCAGTATCGAATATCTGCTCACGAATATCTGACTTTTTATCAGCGTAAATATCTACTGTATTCTTACCCGTTTTCTCAATTCGGATAATCGAATTATTGGAACCAAATACTTTATCTATGTCTGTAGGGGCATTAACAAACTCAATAGAGATGATCTGTTCACCACGCAGGACATTCGCCAAAGCATTGATTTTATCATCAATTATTTTTTTACCCTGATTGATAATGATGACTCTGTTGCACAGTGCTTCTACTTCCTGCATGATGTGTGACGACAGAATTACTGCTTTATCCTTACCTATATCACGGATAACCTGACGAATTTCGACCAATTGATTAGGATCCAGACCCGATGTCGGCTCATCCATGATCAACACATCCGGATCGTGGATCATAGCTTGTGCCAGTCCTACTCGCTGTTTGTACCCTTTAGATATCTCACTAATCTTCTTATTCTGTTCCCTTCCCAGACCGGTAATATCAATCATCTCGGCTACTCGGTTTTTGATATTTTTCAGACCATAAATCCGGGCAATATAAGACAGATACTCTTTGATATACATTTCCTTATACAGCGGGTTACTCTCGGGTAAGTATCCTATCCGTTTACGCACAGCCAGTGAGTCTTCCCGGGTATCAATACCACAAATCTTTGCTGAACCGGTACTCTGGGGCATAAAACAAGTCAAAATTTTCATTGTAGTAGTCTTTCCCGCACCATTTGGGCCCAGAAATCCCAAAATATCACCCTTTTGTACATTAAATGTCAGCCCATCAATTGCTTTCTGGCTGCCATATACTTTGGTAAGGGACTCTACTTCTATCGACATTAATTTGCTTTACTTCTTAAGAACGAATAAATCGCAAAAATAGTAAAATCAACAAGGAAATATTACATACCTACCTTGACAATATTCTGAACGAAAATCTGAACAGCAATAGCCAGCAAAATGACACCAAAAAATTTGCGTATTGCTATCAGGCCTGAGTGCCCAAGTGCCCTGTGGATCACTTTCAACGACTTTAACACTATATAGATCAAAATTAAATTAGCTATAATGGCAACTAAAATAATCAGTTCATTTTTCTGGCTGGTCTCAAAAGTAGCTTTCAATGACATGATTGTCGTCAATGTGCCCGTACCAGCAATGAGGGGAAATGCAATCGGCACCAATGTTCCGGTCTTTGGATTTTCATCACCTTTAAAGATTTCCCAACCCAGGATCATTTCCAAACCTATTAAAAACATTACGATACTGCCACCTACAGCAAAAGAGTACTCACTTATGCTAAAAAGTTTTAAAAAAGGTCTGCCCACAAAAAAGAAAAGTATCATCAATGAGCCGGAAATAATAGTCACTGCTGCACTGCGTATATGACCCATTTTTTCTTTAAGCGTGATTAATACCGGAATAGATCCCATGATATCAATCACAGCAAATAACGAAACAAATACGGCAAGAAACTCGTGCCAATTCCATTGTAAATAACCATCCATAATCAGCACAAAGGTAACACAAAGCAAATTATATCACTGGATCAGGTTTTACTTACCTTGCTGAAATAAACCTGACCATTGTCTGTGGATACCTGAATAATATACATGCCTGCAGGCCAATTGTGGATTGTCACTCGCTGAGGTAATTTAGCTTCCTGATAAAAGCACTTTCCTGTCAGATCTATTATTCTGACATTATTGATTTTAACCTGATTATCTTTTAGGCTAAATACCCAGGAATCAATGCCCGGATTAGGGAACACCTCAACAATACTATTCAAATCAAGCTGCCTCTGGTCAACGGAAGCATCGGGTTTTGATCGCAGTTCGAGATTATAGTTTTCACTATTTTCTATAGAAGTAGCCAGCGCGACCAGGCCTTTATAATCCGGTGACCAAAATGAAATAGTTTTAGTAACAGAGCCTGCATCAGCCAAACCCGGGACAAAGGATGTCACATCCTGCCATCCAAAAATAGGCACCAGGACTTTTAGCGTGTAACTTGTTGTTAGCTCTTCATTTATTGCTACCACATTTGCAGTGAGATCAGGTGCACTTAATTTACCACTGGCTGAATGAGCATAAGTCTGTGTAACATTTATAAATAGTACAATAGAATCTGGCTCGATCGGAAACTGGTTTTTTATGCTGTCGGGAATGCTATTCTTAGGTATGGGCATAGCTCCTGCAACTTTATAAGTTTGCACTCCTCCACCATACTGCAAATCTATGCTTCGAAGCATGGGATTAATTATCACCGGTGTACTGGCACCGGTAAGCGGATTTGGCAACACCCAACCTGCTCTGAATAAGCCACTTGCCGGATCTGCATCATAATACACATCAATACCCAATTCATTTTTCTCGACCAGATTGGCATTCGGGATTTGGTTGCTTGAACTTCCGGTAGCGCTATATGTGAGTTTTCGCCTAACATTCCCTGTTCGATTACTGAAATCCCAAACTTGATTATCTCCGGATTTATCCAATTCAGAACCTTTGATCTGACCGGTATTCAACAACCCGACCACAGTACCAGGCACCGGAAACGAATTAGAAGTCAGTTGGACCTGAGTATAACCAGATTCAATGCCCCAAAACAAAACCAGCACTAACAAAAATCTTTTAAATGTCATTCTTAAAATTATTGCTTTATAAATTTACCCACAAATGAAGAATGTTCAGTTGTAAGTTTAACTGTATATTCACCTTTTGGTATCTGGTTTATATTCACACTTACATTGTGCATTCCATTAACTGTCCACTGTCGGGCCATATTAGTTATGCACAGCTTGCCTGTTATATCATAAACCTCCAATGAAACCTTGCCAGGTCTGGACAATGTAAACGGTATATTAATTGCAGTGGAAGCCGGATTAGGGTAAACAGGATAGAGTTTATCCTTAGCAAATTCATCACTGGCCTGATTATTTTGTGCGATATCATCAAAATACAAATTTTCGTCACCAGGCTTATATTGCATATACACTAAAGGCAGATAATACATTTCATCACTGGTCTTCTCTCCCCAGGAAATGATCTTCGGTGGATTATTAGGATTGTTTGGATTATCTGTCGTATTGTCGTAAGTCGCTAACGCATGTATTTCCGTACCTCGGGGTAAAATTAATGGTTTCTTAAAATAGTAAGAACCCTGCCAGTTAAAATCCCATGTATTAATATTTATCGCATCTAATCTCGTACCATCCGGTAAGATGGCGTACACCTGCCAATCTTTCCCCAGCAAATGACAATGCGGAGCAAGACCTAAAAATGTCACATCAAATGGGAGCGTTATCTTTCCATGAAACTGCTTTACCTGATTCGGTGGAATGATAAAGACATCATTCTGGAGTACACCAGGTATGGGAAGCATGACATAAGATTCTACCCGACGTGTAGGAGGTGTCTTTGCAAAGAAGAGGTTGATGCTTGTACTATCCCACTCATCGGTCGCAGATGGTGCATAATGCATTTGCAGCAACAGATCCGAGCCTTTAGGTATTCTCATTGCTAATCCATCGGTAAACAATATTGGCTTCTGACCGGGGACATATCCAGGTAATTGATTATTAAGTTGGCCTGCAACTGCTGACCCGGATCCTTCAAAACCATACTCAGGAGTTGCAGCATCCGCATCCCGGGAGGTGGAGGTGGAATCAGCCCAGATCAAAGTATGATGGACTACTTTCGTATTACCAGGCCTTACTTCCAGCCCTACCAAATACTTATCTTCAGTAAGGTTTGTCGGTATGACAAAATAACGGTACTCATCTACTCCATTCCCTTTATGTAAATATTTTTTTGCAAAGGACACTACTAAATCCGGATGACCTATCTGTGATCCGGAAGGGAACACAGGGAAAGGTGGCTCCTTTGAAATATCACCACGCGGCATACCACCATCAACCCACTGAGCGATTTGGGCTATTTCATCCGCACTCAGAAAATTTTGATTTCTGTATTCCCGTAAGTGCTTTTGTGGTTTCCAGGGTGGCATATATTCGATCCCGGTGACATATTTAATTAATGAGCCATGGCTCTTGACTTCGGCATAATTTGCCAGGGGAAATGGAGCAATCTCTCCACTACGATGACACGTAGCACAATGCTTATAAATAATTGGTGCTATTTGCTCAGCATAGGTCACCTGCTGTGAATTTCCATATTGTACTGCCAATACAATAAAAAACAGAATGAATAATCGTTTCATTTAATAATATTTATTCGTTTGCGATAAAACAACCTATTGGTTCAGTAAATTGCATTTTAACTTCTTGCCCTTTTAATGCCTGACTCAATGCATCATCCAGATAATGTTCAGTAATAATCTGTCGTCTTTTACCTAAGCCTTCGTACTGGTTATCTAACTTTCCCCTGTACAAAATTCTATTATTTATCTGATCCACAAAAATTATCTCAGGCGTAATTTTTATTTCATATTTTTTTGTGAGTTTTCGTCCCGAATCAATATAAGAAGCACAATCTAATTTGTATTTTGATTTATACTCACTTACTGTGATCTGTGTAGAATATCCGGGATTAGGGAAAATTAGCTCAAAATTTACATTTTCAGACTTATACTTTTCGATAACTGACCGTAAATTGGGTGTCATTTGCTGACAAATCGGACATGTCTCAGAAGTAAAAATTAGTACTTTAAATTGGCTTGAATCGATATTATTTTCCACCTTTGCTCCAGCTATATTGAAAAACAATACCATCGAAATCAGCGTTAGTACTAAAATGTAAAAGTGTTTAACCATTGAAACTATTGTTGAAATAAAATTGCTTAACTATCATACAATATTAGGATTGTTTTTTCAGTAAATAGTTTAAAGCAAAAAGTTTTAATATTAATTTAACCAATTTTTCCAATAAGAAATTATTATGGCAGAGAAACAAGAAAACCAGTTGAACATCGAATTAAGTGAAGAGGTAGCAGAAGGCGTTTACTCAAATTTAGCAATTATCAGTCATTCTCACAGTGAGTTTGTCGTTGATTTTATCCGTCTGATGCCTAATGTCCCCAAAGCAAAAGTCAAATCTCGAATTGTCATGACTCCCCAGCATGCGAAGCGCTTATTAATGGCTTTGGGTGACAATATCAATAAGTTTGAACATAATTTTGGCCCGATTCAGGATTTGGAAGCCCCACCGGTAACACCAATGA
>CAZGKN010000027.1:19134-26618 GCA_964525915.1 uncultured Saprospiraceae bacterium
AGTGCAAAAGCTTAAAATAATTAACATCATGAAAAAGCATTTTTCCGTACTTTTCCTTTTTACCTTATTAATTCCTTCATTACAGGCTCAAGACAATTCTGCACCTGTAATAAGTCGTAAATACACTGTCACCAAAAACATTGACAAAGCCGGCAAAGTGACTTATGACACCATCATAACTGAATCTGCAAAGTATGAGTTGAGAAAAGACAATAAATACCCACCAGCAAATCAAACGACAGTGGTTGAATCCCGCGATAATAAAGGAAACGTGACCTATGATACAGTTGAGATATATTCTCCACAAGCGACAGTTCATGATGACCACCCGATATTTACAGAGAATGAATTAAATCAAATGCTTAAAATAGCGGATAGTACCTTAAGAACTGCTCTTCAAGGAGATACTTCGACTCTCCGTTTAAAGCTCAGAGCACTACAAAATGCTTTAAATGACAGCACATTGTATATGCTCGATCACATGATGGGTCAGGTATTTAAAAATTTCATTTCAGAAGAAAACAATGACAACAACGGATGTAATCATAGTGAACAAAACTGTGACGGGCAGTGTATGAATAGTGGCTGTAAAAATCATTCAAACAATTCTTTAAGACATGGATCAAACAAATGTTCCCCTCCTCAATGTCATAAACAATATCTACCTCCGATGATAATCAATGGCCCGGACGACTGCTGTGGTGTGATGGGTAAAATGCCCGATTTTGAAATTAAAAACTATCAAAGGAACAAGAATATAGGAATCGGACTACTGACCGGAGGTGCGGTTGTAGGCGTTGGTGGATTAAGTATGTTTGCTTTTTCTTTTGTCAAAAAAGATGCAAATGGTGAAAGATATTTCGCCGAGGATCCAAATCCGGTATTGGCCATTGTTGGTGGTGGAGTGACCCTATTAGGCACAGCAGCCATGACGACCGGAGCAGCTATGACGATAATCAATTCAATTAAATTGAATCGGGTTCGTGGATGTGTGAATGATGGCAGATGTGGAAGCCTGAATATGATTTCTAATCAAAATGGATTAGGGCTGGCTTTACGTTTTTAGCTCTATCCAATAAGTATCAGAAATCCAGCGACTGTTGCGATGAAAATGGCTTTCTGATTCCTAAATGTGTATAGGCTCTGTCTGTCACGATTCTTCCTCTGGGTGTACGTTGTATAAATCCTTCCATGATCAGGAAGGGCTCATAGACCTCTTCTAGTGTACCACTCTCCTCACCAACTGAAGTACTGATCGTACTGATTCCTACCGGACCACCACTGAATTTCTCGATGATGCAGCGCAGGATTCGGTTATCCATTTCATCCAGTCCAAACTCATCTACATTCAATGCATTCAGGGCCATTTGGGCAATATCTTTTGTGATAATACCCTTTCCTTTGATTTGAGCAAAATCTCTTACCCTGCGAAGTAAAGCATGGGCTATACGTGGTGTCCCCCGGCTTCTGCGAGCAATCTCCTGTATACCTTCCGCTTCTGCTTCTACTTTTAATATGCCGGCAGCACGCTTTATTATCGTCTGCAAGGTAGCAACATCATAATAATCCAGTAGAAATGTAATCCCAAATCGTGCACGCATCGGCGCACTTAACAGACCCTGTCAGGTAGTCGCACCTACCAATGTAAAAGGATTCAGTGTCAACTGCACACTTCTTGCATTTGGCCCGGAATCTATCATAATATCAATGCGGTAATCTTCCATCGCCGAATACAAATATTCCTCTACGACAGTATTGAGCCTGTGAATCTCATCAATAAACAAAACATCACCGGGTTCCAGATTTGTAAGTAATCCGGCCAGATCTCCGGGCTTGTCCAATACCGGACCTGAAGTAACTTTCAGTTGCGACCCTAACTCATTGGCAATTATATTGCTGAGCGTAGTTTTTCCCAGGCCGGGAGGACCATGCAACAATACATGATCGAGTGCTTCACCCCTAAGCTTAGCCGCTTTAATGAAAATTTCCAGATTATCGACTATCTTTTTCTGACCTTTGAAATCAGAAAAGGACGCAGGACGAAGTGTCTTTTCAAACTGTTTGTCCTCACCTTCACCGGATATTATATTTCTGAGATTCTCCTCTGCCATTGTATGTTCAAATGAACCTCTCAAAGATATATAAAATTGCATAATGTGATAATCAATCTCAATCGCGGTTATTAGAAAAGGTCAATCTCCCGGCCAATAATTTATTAAATTTTATCGTAGCAGATTAGAACCATGATATTATTCCTCCCAAATTTTCATTTTCAAAATTATTTTTAAATCCACTTAATACTATGTGCTTTTTATATCTTTAGCAAAAAGATAAACATGAAAGTATTACATATAGCCGCAGAATGCTTTCCTGCAGCAAAGGTCGGTGGACTGGGCGATGTAGTCGGTGCACTACCGAAATATCTGAACCGGATTGGCATTGCCGCAGGTGTGGTATTACCGAAGTATGGAAACACCTGGCTCTGGAAACAACAGTATAAAGTAATTCATAAAGGTCAGGTCAACATTAATGGGTATAAAGCTAATTTCATTGTCGAACAGGAATTGACAGATCAACTGGGATTTACGCTGTTCGTCATCCGAATGCCCGACTATTTTGACCGACCCGGGATATACAATGATACTCAGACAGGCTATGGCTATGCTGATAGTATGGATCGCTGGTCAGCTTTTCAACAAGCCGCATTACAATGGATATTGACCTTAGGTGAAAAGCCGGATATCATCCATTGTCATGACCACCACACGGCATTGATTCCTTTTATGGTAAAGCACTGTCCGGCCTTTGATGATCTGAAATACATCCCCACGATTATCACTATTCACAATGGCGTATATCAGGGTGTTTATCCCTGGAGTAATTATGTCAAACTCCCCATGTTTTATGCAGAATCGCGCAATCTGCTTGATTGGAATGGATTATTGAATTGTCTGGCTACCGGAATTAAATGCGCCTGGCAAGTCACGACTGTATCGCATAGCTACATGGAAGAATTGGCTCGTAGCTCGAATGGATTAGAACCGCTGATCAAAGCTGAATGGTCGAAATGCAGAGGAATTTTAAACGGAATTGACTCGGAAACCTGGGATCCCCAGACAGATCCACGTATAAGCTATCATTATCAGGGAAATCTGATCGAATATAAGCTGCGCAACAAAAAAGTCATTACAGACAACTTTCACTTGAATCCACGATTACCACTGATCTCATTTATTGGAAGATTAGTCAACGAAAAGGGTGCTGATTTACTACCCGAAGTCATAATCCAATCAATACGACGTGGCTTCAATGCTGCTTTTGTGATCCTGGGTACCGGAGACAAGTCACTCGAACAGGAATTTAAAAGTATGGCCTGGAAATATCAATCTGTTTTTAATTGCGCCATTGCTTATGATGAAACAACGGCTCATCAGGTCTATGCCGGTAGTGATTTTATCATCATGCCAAGCCGCGTAGAACCCTGTGGCCTAAACCAGATGTACGCGATGCGCTATGGCACAATCCCTATCGTCAGGACAGTCGGTGGCCTGAAAGATACGGTGTGGGATTATGGAGACTGGGAAGGTCGGGGATTCCGGTTCCAGCAGTTCAATGTAGAAGATTGCCTCCATGCGATTTCCAGAGCGCTGACTGTATATTACCAACCGGATGAATTCAGAAGATTACAAAATCAGGATATGCAGTTAGACTTCTCCTGGATTACCGCGAGTGAGAATTATAAAAATATGTACAACTCATTGATTTTAAACTAATAACTACCCATTCATAAAGTTTAACTTTAATAAAAGTATAAACAAATTATTCACATTTTTTCAACATTTTGTTTTAAATATTGTAATAATTCATAATATCTTATTACGTTTGTAGTGAAATATTAACATATTAGATATTTATGTCAAATGTAGTTACTGACCGCTTTATCCTGGCTGTCAATCAGTTAATCAAAGAGAATAAAGTAAGAAGTATAAGGCAATTCTGCCAGAGTATAGATTACCTGCCTCAAAGTATGTCACAGGTGATGCATGGGCAAAGAGACGTAACTATCGATGTGATCAGAAGTGCAGTGGATCGTTATAATCTGAATCCAATCTTCCTCTTTATGGGGGAAGGCGGTCCGATATTGGAAGAAAAGGATACATATAATTTCAAGGCTGTCACTGTCGTCACTGACAGAGATAATAATGAGCGGATTGTTCATGTTCCCGCCCCGGCGATGGCAGGCTATGCTGCAGAATTAAATGGTATAGAGATGATCCGCGATCTTCCTACCTATACCCTACCCGATATCACATACCAGACTGGCACTTATCGTAGTTTTGATGTCAAAGGAGATTCGATGAATCCATCTATTGAAGAAGGTGATGTCCTGATTTGTAGCTATCTGGAGCCGACTTATTGGGTGAATAGCATTCGCAATCATCATGTATATGTGATAGTTACGCATGGTGATGTGATAGTAAAAAGAGTTATAAACAATCTAGAAAGACACAGACACCTTGAACTACACAGTGACAATGAGTCTTTTCAAATGTATAGGTTAAGTGGCAATGAAATAAAAGAAGTATGGTATGTCAGAGCAAAAATTTCCCGTTTCAAACATACCCAGACACAGACAGATTCCCTTGCTATTCAACAGGAAATTCAAGCTTACAAACAAACTATTCAGGCGCAGGCAGATATTTTAAATCTGATGCAAAAACAATTGCACCCGGAGGGATAAGCGCATCTTTTTTTAATTGAATTGAAAGTATTCTGATCATCTCAGATTTTTAAATATCCAAAGATGAACATAGTCAATTTTAAAGCTATTAATTATATATAGTGATAATTAATATTTGAGTTATTTGCATATCATGTCTTTTACGGGGAAGGTAATTATTCTATTTTCGCACTCTAATGCGCTTTTCCAAACTCGAATTAAAAGGCTTCAAGAGCTTCGCCAATGATACTACGCTCCATTTCAATGAGCAAATTACCGGTGTTGTAGGGCCAAATGGTTCTGGCAAGTCAAATATCGTAGATGCGATCCGGTGGGTATTGGGTGAGCAAAAATCAGCCGAACTCAGGGCAGATAAAATAACAAATGTCATATTCAATGGTTCGAAAAATAAGAAAGCAGCACCTTATGCTAAAGTTTCATTAGTTTTCGAGAATACAAACCACCGCCTTCCGATAGATTTTCCCGAAGTAGCTATCTCCAGAGAAGTTTACCAAAATGGAGACAGTGTTTATAAAATCAACAATACTGTCTGCAGATTAAAAGATATCACCAGCTTATTTGCAGATACAGGTATCGGGTCAAACACCTATGCCATCATAGGATTTGGCATGGTCGAGGAGTTGTTAAATAACCGTGATAATCACCGCCGGACAATGCTGGAGCAAACTGCCGGCATCTCCAAATTTAAAATCAGAAAGAAGGAAGCACTTTTAAAGCTGAATAGCACACTTGAAGATCTGGATCAGGTAAACAACTTACTTTTTGAAGTGGAAAGCAATATGGCAATCTTCAGAAAACAAGCCAAACGAGCTGAAAAATATTACCGCATCCGCCAGGAATATCAGGAGACCTCACTGCGTTTATTTTTCCTCAATAGCCTGACAATCCGTGATAAAATAGCATCTATACAGACCTCATTGGAAGAGTCAATCCAATACTATCAGGTAATTGAACTTGAAATTACTGAAAAAGAAACATTACTCGAAGCAGAAAAGAACACTCATCTACTGGAAGAGTCTAATATCGCTACGCTCCAGCGTGAGCTAAATGCGGTGACTGAGCAAATCAAGTCATTGGAAAACAGAAAAGCGCTTAACCAGCAACGGATTACATTTACCAATCAACAATCTGATAAAGCAAAAAAAGAGATTGAGATTACCAGCAATGAACTAAGCAGACTTCAAAAAGAATTGGCTGACAAATTATCGCTAACTCCTGAGCTTGAGTTAAAAACAACCAGGCTATCAGCGCAAAATATGCAACTCGAGGAGCAGCGCACATCCCAACTCAGTCATATCAGTAGCCTGGATGAAAATATCAAACCAGTCATAGAAGAATACGAAAAGAAAAGAAGAACATCACTGGAACTAGAGAAGCAAATTGCACAAGACCAGGGAACAATAGCCGGCTACCTAAGCAACAATGAACGAAACCAACAAAAACTTACAGATCTGAAATCATTGCTTCTGACCAATGAAGCAGCAATTCAATCAGCTCAATCAATCCAGAAAAATGCATTAGTTGAACTCCAGAAGGAAAAATCCATTTTGGAGCAAAAGAACAAAGAACTCGCGGATTACAAAACCAGACTGGAAGAATTAGAGAAAGAGCAATCTACACTCAAACTAAAAATAAATACGGGCACACATGAAGTAAAGACGATCCGTTCCCTGATTTCAAATATGGAAGGGTTTCCTGAGGCAACCCGATTTATCCACTCGACATTTTCAAATGGTAATGAATTTCCTGTCCTGGCTGAAATAATAAATACAGATGAGAAGTACAGACCATTAGTAGAAAACTTCCTGCGTACACATCTATCCTCCTTTGTAGTAAACACTTATCTGGAGGCGATCAAATTCATTCAGCAACTGGAAGGTGCAGGCAAAGGCAGATCAGGATTTTTTATCCTGGAGGATTATCAAGACGAAGTATCTACACCTGTGATAGCAGAAATCATACCGGTTTCCGAAGTTATTGAGTGTAGTCCTCAGTACAGGCCCCTGATTTCGAGTCTATTTCAAAATACATACTTCGTCGAATCTATTTCGAAAGAGATTATTCAGCTTGTAAAAGAGAATCCGGGTGTGACTTGTATCGCTATTGATGGCACTGCCTTTACCTCTAAAGGTTTTATCTCCGGTGGATCAAAAAGCCTGGAAGAAGGCCACATGGTCGGTCGTAGAAAAAGGTTAGAGAAGATTGAGCAGGAGTTAATCAAATATGACAAGCTATTTAAATCGAATGAGCAAGGTATTTACGATCTGAATAATTCGATCAAATCATTGAATGCAACGATACATACCCAGTCTTTGACCAAACTGGAGGATAATCTAAAAGCTGCTGAAAAAAGCCTGATTGAACAACAAATCGCATTTGAAAATTATAAAAATCAACTCCTCATTGCTGAAACAGACATAACGGAAGCGAATGAACGTTTAACCCAATTAAATCTGGGGATTGTCTCCCATTCTACAAAACTGGAAAGTCTGAAACTGCAATTGAGTGAAGACGAGCGAATACTCGAGCAAGAGAAAGGATTACAATCAAAAGCCAATTATGAGTTAAAATATCTGGAAGAACAAATAAAATTAGTGGCAATAGATAGCCTGCGATCAAATCATGAATTGGAAAATATTAATAAGGATTGCCAGGTATTATCAGATCAGATCCAAAGAGCTAAAGACAATATTGCGGCCAATGAGACACTCATCAGCAATGTAATTTTGGAAGTTACTCATTT
>CAZGKN010000027.1:26628-31274 GCA_964525915.1 uncultured Saprospiraceae bacterium
TATCCAATTCAATACAAGAGTTGGAAGATCAGATAGTTAGTGTTCATGAATCAGTGCAGGAAAAGGAAAAACACTTTACGGAAGTCGAAAAAGAATACTTCCAAAAGAGGAAAGTTATCACTGATTACGAAGACAAGGTAAAAAACCTGAATAAAAGACGAAATGATCAAACCAGTCTGGTTAATGAATTAAAAAGCAAGCTACAATCCGCTAATTTTGAATTAGAAAGAATAAAGGAGAATTTTACGATTGAATTTGGCGCTGAACCTTCCAATACTGACAGTCCGGATTATCAGGAAGAAATAGAGTTATCTGAATTAAACAAACAACAAAATACATTAAAATCAAGTCTGGCTAACTTTGGTGAGATCAATCCCTTAGCGCTCCAGGCTTATGAAGAGATTAAAATCCGCCATACCGAAATCAGTACACAACGTGATGATATCCTCTCAGCAAAAGAAGCATTACTGGGTACTATACAGGAAATCGAAACTACTTCAACTGAAAAATATCTTAAAGTTTTTGATCAGGTAAGAGCTAATTTCAAATTGGTTTTCAGACAGTTATTTACAGAGGATGATGATTGCGACTTACTCCTGGAAAATGAAAAAGATCCATTGGAAACCGATATAATGATTATCGCAAAACCCAAAGGTAAAAAGCCCCAAAGTTTAAGTCAATTATCCGGAGGTGAGAAAACACTCACAGCCATTGCATTTCTCTTCGCGCTTTATCTAATCAAACCAGCACCATTTTGTGTATTTGACGAGATAGATGCACCGCTTGATGACGTAAATGTGGAAAAATTACTTCATCTGATCAATAAATTCAAAGAAACCTCCCAATTCATAATCATCACACACAATAAAGCTACTATGGCGGCTATGGATGTATTATACGGTGTATATATGGAGGTTCAGGGTGTTAGTGGCCTTTCTAAAGTCGATTTCAGATCCTACGACCATGTCATGACGCTGGATAAAGTGCCAGGTTAACAACACCACTGCCCTTTTCACTCCGAAACAACTATCAAATAAACCCATATCACCAACATTCTAACTGGCATTACCTACCCAAATTAGAAATTGAGATTTCCTGCGTCTTGTACAATTAGATAATTTCTTACGCTTAAGAAATATTTTGAAATTTTATTGTACATATCAATGTGTTTCTGTATTATTGTATCGCATTCCCTTTTTATTTCAAATTTTATATAAGTTTATTTAGACGAACCCTACATTGTCTATTTTATAATTATTAAACTTTTATTTATGAAGAGTACGAAACTTATTCATTTTTTGATGTGGATAGTAATCCTGTCAGTATTGGGCTTACCTTCTGTCCTGGCACAGACTGTAAATACCATTCATCCTACAAAGACTGCATTATCAGTTAAAGAATTTAAAAATCAGCGTAAGATTTTTGAAAAAGTAGAATTATTCGGACCAGAAACTGATTACCTGAGTACACGTATGGAAAAAAGCATCACCAAATCAACAGTTGCCGCAATTGACAACAAAGTACTGCATCAGATATTCGCTGAAAAACCTGTGGCACTTGAATTAGAGATTCCGTTTTTGGGGCAGTCGATTGAAATCGAATTGATTAAGGTGGACATTCTGGATGCCGGTTTTCAAGCATTCAGCTCAGGAGAACCGGGCAAAGCAATTAAATATACACCGGGAGCCTACTATAGAGGCATAATCAAAGGTGATGAACAATCTACTATAGCGATCAGTTTCTTTGATGACATCCTATACGGAATGATTTCCTCTGGGGATTATGGGAATATCACCTTAAATAAGTTGCAGGATAATGGTGATTATCTGATTTATTCTGATAGGGATCTGACGATCAAACAACCCGGGATTTGTGAAACCATAGAACCGGAAGGCTATGCACAGGAAATTCAGCGTGCACTTTCCGACCAATCACTTACTACACGAGCTACTAAATGCGTAAAGGTCTATATAGAAACTGACTATGCGCTATATCAGAATAAAGGCAATTCTACTACGAATGTCATCAACTACATGACCGCAGTATTTAATAATGTGGCCACATTGTATGCTAATGAGCAAATTACTACACAGGTCTCTGAATTTTATGTCTGGACATCTGCTGATGGATACAGCAAGACCAGCAGTACAACTGCCCTGAATCAGTTTAAAAGTAAAAGACCATCATATAATGGAGACATTGCCCATTTGGCCGCATTAGGTGGAAATAATCTCGGTGGTGTAGCATGGGTTGATGCACTCTGCAGCAATTATGGATATGCCTACAGCAATATTGATGCTACCTATCTTGATGTTCCTACCTATTCATGGACAATAGAAGTCATGACGCATGAAATGGGGCACAATCTGGGGTCACCACACACACAGAGTTGTTCCTGGAATGGTGGTGCACTGGACAATTGCTATACACCTGAAGGTAATTGTAATCCCGGCCCGCCACCTACCAACGGAGGCACTATCATGAGCTATTGTCATCTCACTAACTATGGGATAAACTTCAATAATGGTTTCGGTCAACAACCCGGTGACCTCATCCGATCCAAAGTCAATGCTGCAACTTGTTTGGGAGAATGTTCCAACGGCTCCTGCAACCCTCCGTCAGGTTTATATGTAAACAATATAGGCACCAATACAGGTACAGCCAATTGGAATAGTGCCAGTGGAGCCACTGCTTATCAGGTCAGATACAGAACGGGCAGCGGAAGTTGGACTACATTAAGTCAAACTACGAATTTGTATCAGGTGATCAATGGGTTGGCAAATAATACCACTTATGAAGTTCAGGTAAGTTCTGTGTGTGGATCAGAATCGTCTGCATATAGCGCCAGTGTCTATTTTACTACTGGAGTAAGTTGTGGAACAGTAAGCGGTCTCAATGCCTATAATATCACTTCTACCACAGCAAGCGTAAGCTGGAATTCGGTTTCCGGAGCAGTTTCCTATGACCTCCAATATAAATTAAACTCCTCTTCTACCTGGAGTACTTATAACACCACCGGCACTGCAGTTAACTTCACGAATTTGACGCCCAATACCACATACAATGTAAGAGTAAGGGCTAACTGTAGTAGTGGCTCCGGTGAATACAGTGCAATAGTAAACTTTACTACACTTACGAACAACGGGCCAACCTACTGTAGTTCTAACGGCAATAATGCCAGTGAAGAATGGATAGATCTGGTCAAATTAGGAAGCATTAATAATGTGACCGGTAGCAATAATGGTTATGCAGACTTTACTGCACTTTCTACAAATCTTCAGAAAGGCTCAAGCTATTCAATCACATTAAGTGCAGGCATGGTAGCACTATATAGAGAATATTGGACAGTATGGATCGATTATAATCATGATGGCGATTTCAATGATTCCGGTGAACGGGAAGTAAGATTCAATGCTACTACTTATGGAAATATAACCAAGTCTTTTGCAGTGCCTTCTAATGCACTTACAGGTGTAACCCGAATGAGGGTAAGTATGAAATATGGCAGTTACCCTGCTACCTGCGGATCATTTAGTTATGGTGAAGTAGAAGATTATTCTATTAATATCGTAGCCAGTGGTGGACTACCTGAAATATCGAATACACCGATCGATAACTTAACTATCTCACCAAATCCGGCAGACAATGAAGTCAACCTGACATTTAATGCAGTAAATGAGGGATCAATCAATATTTCAATTTCTGACCTTACTGGTAAGACATTGAAATCCGATAAGCATCCTGTAGAATCTGGATATAATTTTATTCCACTTGATATATCAAAACTCCAACCCGGAGTGTATTTGATCCATTGTCAAAATGAGAATATAAATAATGTCCTGCGGGTTATAAAACAATAATTAAACTAAACATTAAATAAATCAGCCTCCTGAAAAGGAGGCTTTTTTATTTCCTTAACCCGGAATACGTATATTCGCTGAAAAGAAAACATTGGCTAAAGTCAAAAATATTTATAAATGCAGTAATTGTGGTGCAGAATCACCAAAATGGATTGGTAAATGTCCCTCCTGCAATGAATGGAATACCTATCATGAAGAAGTCGTACTAAAAGGTAACAAAACCATTGACTTTAACACTGACCGAAAGAGCGGAAAAAACAAACCGACATTGATCAGCCATATCGAGAGTGGTCAATTTGAACGGATCCCAACCCCCGATGATGAGCTTAACCGCGTATTTGGTGGAGGCATCGTTCCTGGCTCTGTAACATTAATCAGCGGACAACCAGGTATTGGGAAATCTACATTGATGCTTCAGGTGGCCTTATTTACTCCGGGCATTGTATTATACGTAACAGGTGAAGAATCTGAAGAACAAATCAAACTCAGAGCTGACCGCTTGGGCACTCAGGTTTCAGAATGTTATGTTTTATCAGGGACTGAAGTCAGTACGATTTTGAAACAGGCCGAAATTCTGAAACCGGATATCATTATTATCGACTCCATTCAGACTATGTACCTTGATTACCTGGAATCGTCAGTGGGTACGGTTACACAAATCAGAGAAGCAACCAATGCACTTCAGCGATTTGCAAAAGAAAATAATACGGCGGTTATTATAATCGGGCATATCACAAAAGATGGCGATATAGCAGGCCCGAAATTACTGGAGCATTTAGTGGACAT
>CAZGKN010000028.1:0-261 GCA_964525915.1 uncultured Saprospiraceae bacterium
CGAATAGGGCTGGTTCCAACGGATATCATTTACGGTCAGTGAAATAGTATTTGTCTGAGTACCAGGATTAAAGGCAGGCAGGATGATTACTATTTTATCATCAGCGTTGTTTTTTCCTGCCAGTGCAGACCATCCTGGATCTATTTTAACAGGTATTCTATTCAGTACATCATTCATTCTGTTCATATTGCAGGCAACGAAAGCATTTGGTTTTGCAACAATTGGCCCTACCCGGTACATACCTACCGTAGTATTGTCATC
>CAZGKN010000028.1:271-15764 GCA_964525915.1 uncultured Saprospiraceae bacterium
TCTGTCCAGCATATCAATGATATGACTACACTGATCCAAGCCATAATCCAGATCTCCCCAGACCGCAGCTCCGGGATCCAGCCTGCCCCATTCGGCATTAATTAGTTCAGCCTTTGGGGCATAAGTATTCCGCCATGTTACTGCCAGTGCAGCTTTTGTGGTATCATAGCCACCCCGCCATTGTGTGTCAGAATATGGATGAAAAGAAAGAAAATCGAATTTATCCTTATTAATGCGAACAGAATCCAGGAAATGAATCGGAACCAGATTAAATAATGAATAAAAAGCAAAGCTACAACCACCGAGTTTGATATGATTAGCCAGTGCAGTATCTGTGGCAACTTCCTTTGCGATCGATGCATAAGCCCGGTACAATTGATACTCATCCCCCGTCCAGAAAAAATGAGCAAAGACGGGATTAAGCCATTGCTGGTCTGGTTCATTCCAGTGCTCAAAATAGGTAGCGCCATATTCTGTGTAACAATGCCGGATCAGTTGGTAAATGACTCTACCATAAACTGCGTAATCCCGGGGTGGTGAATTCCGGATCGAGTTATTATAACCCAGATAATATAATGGTGATATCAGTCCATTATAATCAGGAATAGTATCAGCACTTAATGTATAAGGCATATAATCCATAGTAATGAAGGGCAGCGCACCGATCCTTTGAATGACCCGAAGCATAGAATCGATATAACCAAAATTATAATTTGCCGGATTGTCCGCCGCAGCCATAGTACAGGCACCTGTGTAAAATTCATAAGGAAGCCGGCGCAATGTGGGAATATCTGTAGAAAAATAATTGGTATCCGGTGGATTATCCATACGTCCCAGCGAGATACGGATATATCTGGGCTTTAATTGTGCCATGGATTCATTAAAAGCAGGATCAGTGATAAACTGTTGATGTGGGCCGAATATCCGGGGATCCATACCATATCCGGCAAGTAAATGTACTTCATATTTATCCCGCCAGATCGGGGGCATGATACCTTGGGTCATAGCTGCATCTATAGTGATATGAATATTTTCCTGCGCATCCAGTGAACTGGATGGTATGAAAGCGCTGACAAGAAACCAAATAATCACGTATTTTTTCATACACAGAATAGAAAGAGGTATTAATAGCGTATAAATATATTCAATTTGCAAAATTTAATATCCGATTTGTTTAATGTGGCAAATTTTATAATTTATTTGTAATTCTCAGATATAATCCATGCCAGAAATTAAATATATAACACACACGAAATCAGCATATTATTAGTTATTTTTAAAAATAACTTTTATCAATAGAAATTTATTTTCTTTTTTATGACCATAGTCATAAAAACCCGGCAAGCCCTGATACTACCTTGCACAAAATTTTAAAACTATGAAATCAATTTATTTTTTCTTAATGTTTTTATGCACTTTATTATATGCCTGTACCCCGGGCAATCCTGAAAGCAGTCCTGCAGCAACTACTTCCTCATCAACAGAGGCTCATGGTCAATCTGGTGTGGTCGATGAGACTTCCAAGCCGGATGTAGTCAAAGTAGCCGCTAGTAGCAAGGATCATACTACATTGGTCACCGCAGTAAAAGCAGCAGATCTTGTAAACGCACTAAGCAATGCGGGTCCTTTCACAGTTTTTGCACCTACAAATGCAGCTTTTGATAAATTACCAAAGGGAACTGTGGATAAATTACTGAAAACTGATCAAAAAGATGCATTGACAGATATACTTCAGTATCATGTCTATGTGGGAGTAATCAATCCTGAGCAATTACATGATGGTCAGAACCTTAATATGGTAAACGGCTCCAATATCACGATTGCCATGCAGGATGGAAAACCACTCATCAATGGCAAAGCACACATCATTGCTTCTATTCCGGCTTCTAATGGCATTATTCACGTAATTGATGAGGTTTTGACCCCACAATAATGAATAAATAAGCGGACAATCGGTTTTTTATTCCCGATCCCTAAAACAATTCATACGGTTTTTTTCACGAATAGTCCTGGCATGCCGCCGGGACTATTTTTATTGACGATTTAAGAATAGAGGATTTGATTAGAAGGAGCCTGAGTGGAATGTAATTTCATATTCTTTGTAAGATAATCTTCAAATCTGAGAAGCGATTATCGAAAAAATGTAATTTTAGCTCATGGTAATAGGCGTCACCGGAGCTTCCGGACATATAGGTAATCTGCTATGTCAGGAATTGATAAAGCAAGGTTTTACTGTGCGGGCATTGATGCGGACAGAATCCCGATTACTTTCCAACAAAGGGGTAGAAGTGATAATTGGCGATATTTGTAACCCGGATACACTCCCAATATTTGCAAAAAGCTGTGATATCCTCATCCATGCTGCTGCGCTGATTGATCTCGGATATCATTTCGACCAGAGAATCTATGACACCAATGTAACCGGTACTAAGAATATCCTGGAGGCGGCACGACAGGCAGTGGTAAAGAAGGTGATTTGCTTCAGCTCTATCCATGCATTTAGTCATGCACCATTTGATGAACCTTTAGATGAGCAAAGGCTGCTGGTAGGTGATAAAGCAGTGTTTTATGACCGGACTAAGCGGGATGCAATGCGGCTGGCATTGTCTGCTGCTGAAAATGGACAACAGGTCTGTGTACTCTGTCCTACAGGGGTCATAGGCCCGCCTGACCACAGACCTTCCAAGCTAGGGAAGGCAATAATAGATATCTACAATGGAAGCGTACCGGCAGTCATCAAAGGCGGATTTGATTTTGTGGATGTGCGGGATATTGTAGCCGGGACGATTAAAGCGATTGATCATGGCCGGTCGGGAGAGGTGTATATATTGAGTGGCCATTACCTGACTATCCGGGAACTAAGCGCGCTAGTTCTGTCCGCCCGGGGAACAAAAAAGAAACTAGTAGAATTGCCCATGTTTATTGCTGATCTGTTTTTACCATTTGTCAAATTATATGCACAGATAACCGGCAAAGAACCCTTGTATGACAGACCTTATCTGGATATATTGCGATTTAGTAACCGGAGAATAAGTGCTGCGAAAGCTACCCATGATTTCGGGTATCAATCCAGGCCAATGACGGAAACAATTCAGGATATAATTGATTGGTTCAGAAAAAATAATAAGCTATAAATGATACAAATTTCACCGCAACAATATACGATATTCGCCTGGATTTGGATCGCCATTGCTGCGATGGTCTTTATATTATTATTATTTGTCACCGCACCGTATGGCCGGCACACAAAAAGTACCTGGGGGCCATTGATCAACAATAAATGGGGATGGTTCCTGATGGAGATTACCCTGATAATAGTCCTGGCATTTTTTATTTATACGGGTGTGAATAATCAATCACTGGTAAACTGGATTATTATTGGATTGATATCTTTCCACTATCTCAACCGTAGCATTGTCTTTCCGCTGCGAATCAGGACAGGACATAAGAAAATGCCGATTGTCATCATGATGATGGGTATTTTTTTTAATGTGGTTAATGGCTTTTTATTTGGATATTTCCTGGGTAATTTCAAGGTTTATACCATCGAATGGATACATACTTTACCCTTTATTCTGGGCATTTTAATCTTTTTAGCCGGGACAATAATCAACTGGCGGGCAGATAATATACTGATACATCTGCGTCGGCCCGGGGAGACCGGATATAAGATTCCTATGGGTGGATTGTTTAGATATATCAGTTGTCCGAATTTATTTGGCGAGATCGTCGAATGGCTGGGATTTGCGATACTGACCTGGAGTCTGCCCGGACTTGCTTTTTTCGTGTGGACCTTTGCCAATCTGGCGCCACGGGCAATAGCACACCATCGCTGGTATCAGAAAACCTTCAGCGATTATCCCCGTGAACGAAGGGCGGTCTTTCCATATTTGTGGTAAATGGTTAACAATCAGAGCTATTTTTCAGAATCCAGCGATTATTACCTAATTTTGTCCCATGAAACGTGTGGTAGTCGGACTATCCGGCGGTGTTGATTCCAGTGTGGCTGCATATCTGTTGAAAGAGCAGGGTTATGAAGTCATCGGTATGTTTATGCGCAACTGGCATAATGATTCGGTGATACTGGATAATGCCTGTCCCTGGATAGATGATTCAAATGATGCTCTGCTGGTAGCAGAACATCTGGATATCCCATATTATGTGATCGACCTGAGTAAGGACTATAAAGAGCGGATCGTCGATTATATGATGGCTGAATATGCCCGTGGGCGTACACCGAATCCGGATATTTTATGTAATCGGGAAATAAAGTTTGACGTATTTCTTAAAGCTGCACTAAAACTGGGTGCTGACTATGTCGCCACAGGTCATTACTGCCGTAAAGAAACAGATGAACAAGGGCGTCATCACCTGTTGGCAGGCAAAGATCCGGGAAAAGACCAATCTTACTTCCTCAGTCAGGTCACTCAGGAGCAACTGAGTAAGGCACTTTTTCCGATCGGGGAATTACTCAAATCGCAAGTCAGAGATATAGCACGCCGGGTGGGCATTCCTACGGCTGAGAAAAAAGATTCACAAGGGCTTTGTTTTGTGGGAAAGATAAGCCTTCCGGTCTTCCTGCAGCAACAGCTTGAGCCCAGAATAGGTGATATCATAGAGGTAAGCCCGGATTTGCCTAAGTTTGAAGCATACAGACGGATTCCGGTACAGCAGGAATATGTGGAGCAATTAGCCCGCCCATTTACATTTGACAGCGCTGAAGGAGTCAAGGTCGGTGAGCATCAGGGTGCGCATTACTACACCATCGGCCAGCGAAAAGGTTTACATATCGGTGGGCGACCGTTACCTTCCTTTGTATTACAAACTGATGTGGTTCAAAATCTCATTTTTTCCGGACAAGCTGAAACCCATCCCGGTCTCAACCGCTTTGCGCTGAAAATCCAATCGGACGAGATCCACCTGGTGAATCCGGATTATACCTTAGCTATAGGTGAATCGTATGAGATGGATGTGCGTATTCGTTATAGACAACCGCTTCAGAAAGCACTGGTTCTGCGCAGGGAAGATGGACTGTATATCCTGTTCAGGGAAAGACAGAAAGGAATCTCTCCCGGACAGTTTGCCAGTTGGTACCGGGGTGAAGAGTTGATCGGCTCAGGCGCTATTGCCTGATCTTTCGCACAACAACGGTTATTTGCCTCTGGCACACAAATTGGGCATTGTCAGATTGTAATTTATGTATTCTCACAAGCGGTTTGATATTTTGTAACATTTTGACGCTGTGTATATTTAAGGTAAATTTTACTAACCTGGCAAAATATTCCGGGTGAATACAGTAACTTTATCCAATATAGATGCGAATCTGAGCAAATAAACACATTGAAACTAAATTGACCTAAGAAATCAATAAACAATCTGCCTGAATGCTGCCAATTATTATGAGAAATAGATTATTGCTTATTCTGTACATGATTGCCCAGATGCACTTAGTTGGCGCGCAGAACAATAAGTCTTTATTTAATGATTTAAGACAAGCAAAAAGTGACACGACCAGAATCCGCATATTTAATCAACTTGCTGAATATTATTACAAGACATACAGGTATGATAGCTGTGAGATTTATGCTACCAGGGCAATGTCAATAGCAGACAAACTGCTCAAAAATCAGACTGTAAGCAGTGATGATGCATATAGTCTGGTCTGTAGGAAATTGCGAACAGAAGCATTGACAAATTTTGGCAGTTCATTGATTTATAAAAATGCGAGCGCTGCAATTGATACGCTGAAAAAGACGGCCAGACTATGGACTGCATTGGGGGATATACGGGGTATGGCTTTCACTTATTGCAAACTGGGAGAAATTTACACTAATCAAGGGGAATACGAAAAGACCATCGAAAGCTTTAAGACCAGTATCCGGTATTATACACAAATCGATGATAAGGTAAACCTGATAACTACCTATTATGAATTGTCTTTAGGCCAACGCTATATGGCTAACTATGGCGATGCACTGGAAAGTAACCTGAAAGCATTGGATCTGGCAAAAGAGATCAGGGACACTTCTATGATTATTCAGGCCTTACTATCCAATGGTTTCATTTATATGTTTGTCGAAGAATATACTTCTGCACTGGAATCTCAGCACCAGGCACTACAGTTTGCGACGCAAGTGAAAGATTCGTCTTTAATAGCGACGGCATATAGTGATTTAGGGAACACTCATCTGAGACAGGGCAAGAAGTCAGAAGCCTTGCGTGATTTTAAGATAGCATTGAATATCCGGGAATTAATAAAAGATGATCAATATCTCAGCAGCCTTTATCTCTATATTTCTGAGATTCTGATAGGGCAGGAGAAATACCAGGAAGCATTAGTGTCACAATTCAAAGCATTAAGAATTGCCGGCCAACAGCAAGATAGCCGTTATATTCTCGATGCGTATAATGAAATTGCTTTTACTTATGATACACTGGCGGAAAATAAAAAAGCATTGATTTATTATGACAGCTTATTTAAGAAAAGCATGCAGTATAGTAATCCCTATTACCAATCAGTAGCTTTACAGGGAATGGCCAATATCTACTATGAAACAGGCCAAACACAAAAAAGTATTAATAAGCTACAGGAAGCATTGAAATATACAAAAAAAGAAGATTATAAAAATTTTACGAAAATATATAAAAATCTTTCACTTGCTTATGAAAAAGAAAATGATTATAAAAACGCCTTTTATTCTGCAATAAAATTTAAGCAATGGAGTGATTCTTTAGAGATTTCTGTCAAGAAATTAAAAATGACAAGCCTGACAAATCATTTGGATTTTCAAAACAAACGGGCACTGCAAAAAGCAAGTCAGGATAAGCAATTGACTATACAACAAAATGAAATAAAAAGGCAAAAATTAGTCAAAAATTTTAGTCTGGTGGGTTTATTAGTGGTGGTATTACTGGCAGTTAATTATTACCGTCGTTTTAGTGAAAAACGGAAATTAAATATCCAACTGGAAAGCACACTGTCCAATTTAAAATCGACACAGAAGCAACTCATTCAGTCCGAGAAAATGGCATCATTGGGTGAATTGACTGCCGGAATAGCACATGAAATACAGAATCCCCTGAATTTTGTGAATAACTTCAGCGAAGTCAGTAATGAACTGATCGATGAAATGAATCAGGAGTTGGATAGAGGAGATATTGAGGAAGCAAAAGCAATTTCAGTTGATATAAAATTGAATCTTGAAAAAATCTATCAGCACGGTAAGCGGGCAGGTGCAATAGTAAAAGGGATGCTCCAGCATAGCCGTACAGGCGCAGGGCAAAAAGAATTGACAGATATCAATGCATTGTGTGATGAATATTTGAGATTATCCTATCATGGATTGCGGGCAAAAGACAAGAGTTTTAATGCAAAGTTTGACACTAATTTTGATCCTACCATACCTAAAGTCAATATCGTCGCTCAAGATATCAGCAGAGTGATATTGAATATGATCAACAATGCATTTTATGCTGTATTTGCCAAAGCTTCTGCACTGGAAAAGGATGCCTCGGGTGATCCGATCACAGCACCGGCCGGATATAACCCTACGGTCTGGATTAGTACAAAGAAGGAAGGCAATAGTGTAATAATCAGTATTAAGGATAATGGGAATGGTATTCCCGATAAGATAAAAGAAAAAATATTTCAGCCTTTCTTTACTACAAAGCCCGTCGGGAGTGGAACCGGACTGGGATTAAGTCTAAGCTATGATATTATGAAGGCACATGAAGGAGAGATTAAAGTAAACACGATCGTGGGGGAAGGAACTGAGATGTTGATACGAATACCTGTGTAGAAACCATAGTCAATAGACACAGCATCAATCTAATCTGTTAAATTAGTACCTTTAATAGTTTTATAAACAGAATTAAACAAATGCGCATAGTTATTACTTTCCTTTTTTTGGTCACGATCCTGGTGGATCAGATAAATGCCCAGACGGGCATGTTGTTTAGTTATGAAAAATTTATTGATGACGAAGGTGACACCTTGCTATACCGGGAGCTCTATCCGGATTACAATCTAAGCAGGAAGTATCCACTGGTCATTTTCCTTCATGGATCAGGCGAGCGGGGAAATGATAATAAAGCTCAACTCAAATGGGGTGTAATGAATTTTGCGTCAAGCGAAAATATGAGTAAATATCCGGCTATAGTAATCGCTCCACAGTGTCCGGAAGGTATGAGCTGGGCCAATTTCTCGGATGATGTAGTGAAATATGCTGAAGCCCCTTCAAAACCCATGCGATTAGTCATATCGCTAATCAGGCAGTTGATGAAATCACCGGGCATCGACAGTAATCGTATTTATATCACCGGTCTGTCTATGGGGGGCTATGGTACATATGATGCGATCAGCAGATATCCTGACCTTTTCGCAGCAGCAGTGCCGGTTTGCGGTGCCGGTGATGTGGCAAAAGCAAAAGTATTTGCGCATGTTCCGATTTGGATATTCCATGGTGCAGAGGATCCGGCTGTTGATCCGGGCTATTCCTATGCGATGTTAGCTGCACTGATAAAGGCCGGTGCACATCCGGGATTTACCGTTTATCCTGAGGTGGGGCATTTTTCCTGGTTGCCGGCATACAGCGACCCGCTTATGATGGAATGGCTATTCCGGCAACATAAATGAAAATAAATGTTTAAATACTTCCCCAAAATGAGTAAAAAACATGTAATCAACAAAAAGATTATCCTTGTTATTTTATATAGCTTTATATTTTCATTATTATTTTCCCAGACAGAGCACAGGAATTTAATTGAAAATAATGATACGCTATCATTAAATTATTACTGTCAGAAACAGATAGATAATATTGAATTTAATAATGATAGTTCCTTATATTATGGAAGTAAAGCGCTGGTGATTGCGCAGCGTCTGAATCAAAAATTCTACCAGGGGTTTATAAACTGTGATTTGGCTTATGTTTATATTGCGCTGGGTGATTACACCAGCGCATTGAAATATCTCATCGAAGCAACCCGTTTATCTGAAGATGCAACCTTGAGTGACAATATCATTAGTTCCGCATATATAAAGCAATATTTACAAAAAAGTAGTGATTCCAACCGAAGGGAATTAGTAGGCTGGATTAAAAATTCATTAGGTATTTTATATGGATTAACAGAAAATCAGACCCGAAAACTCAATGAATTATTGTCTGCATTGCAAGTGATCGAAGGGAAGGTGGACAACACCTTCTTATTTGCTGGGATTAATGCCAACATCGTAGAATGCTATCTGGAGCTAAATAAAGTGGATTCGGCACTTTATTATCAGAAGCAAACAATGAAGTATGAAGAGAAAATATCGCGCCAGACCTACAATGGAGTGTCATTAGTTACCATAGGAAATATTTATTTAAAACTCGGTAAAATTGATCTGGCAAAGAAATATTTATCCGATGGTATCCGGATTATTAAAGCGCAGGATGATGATTTGATAGGTTTGGGCAGTTCGTATATTTCACTGGCTAATCTTTACAAAAAAATGAATCAACCGGATTCAGGAATTTATTTTGCAAAAGAAGCTTTGAATTGTTTTAAACAGTCGAGTAAACATAGTCCGGAGTTTTTGCAGGCTTACAAAGCACTCTCAGAAAATTATGCCACTATCCAAAATTATGATAGTGCTTATCATTTTCGGCTGTTAGCCGGGAATCTCAGTGACAGCATAAATGATGTGCGTTTGAAAAATATGGGGAAATTTCATAGTATGGGCTTTAATGAAAAACTCCGCCTGAAGGATTTAGAAACTGAGTCCATTGAGAGTAAAAGCAGAAGTAGAATTACGCTATTATTTGTCATTCTAGCTGTTATGCTCATCATCGCAATTATTTTATTCAGAAATAATAAAGCAAAACAAATAGCCAATCAGAAACTGGAGAAAACGTTGGCAGAGTTGCGTGCTACACAGATCCAATTAGTACAATCGGAGAAGATGGCTTCATTGGGTGAATTGACGGCAGGAATCGCACATGAGATCCAGAATCCTTTGAATTTTGTCAATAATTTTTCTGAATTAAATCTGGAAATGATTGAAGAGATGAAAACCGAAATAAGTAAAGGCAATTTTGATGAAGTGAGTACAATAGCAGAAGACATCATAGCTAATGAGATAAAAATCAATCATCATGGAAAACGCGCGGATGCCATAGTTAAAGGGATGTTGCAGCATTCCCGACAATCGACCGGAAAGAAAGAACCTACGTATATCAATGAATTATGTGATGAATACCTACGATTGTCCTATCACGGCCTGCGGGCTAAAGACAAGAGTTTTAATGCCAGGTTTGAAACGCATTTTGATCCTTCAATTGGAAAGATAGATATAGTCACACAGGATATAGGCAGGGTTATTTTAAATATTATTAATAATGCTTTTTATGCGGTGACAGAAAAGGCAAAATCAAAAGAGATTCCCGGATATGAGCCGGGGGTAATAGTAAGCACTAAAAAATCGGATAATAATATTTTAATAAGTATCAAAGATAATGGTTCAGGAATTCCTCCGAATATTTCTGATAAAATATTCCAACCATTTTTTACTACTAAACCGACCGGACAAGGAACCGGACTGGGCCTGAGCCTAAGTTATGATATCGTCAAGGCACATGGTGGAGAGATTAAGGTGAATACCCGGACTAATTCATCTTCCGGAGATGAAGGTACAGAGTTTATCATCGAGCTGCCTCTGACCTGACGATAGCCTGAGCCCAGACGGATTATAAGTTCTGTGCATAACAAGTCGCAATTACCCTCTGATCCTATTCATCACAAAATCTTTAATTTTTATCCTTACTGAGAATGGAAACTAAATGGATCAGGGGATGACCGCTCGATTTCCTATTCAGACCCATAGACCCCGGGGCTATAAAGTCAAATGGTCATTTATTAAGAGGATAGTATATTAGTAACTACAGACCTTACTCCGTAGGAGTATAATATGATTAACCCGGTACAAGCGAAGCACAGTGCCGGGTAAGTTAATGTAAAATAAGGAACTCCGCAGGTGTTCAATTTTATAAAGAGGCTACGTACAATATTTATAGTGATGAGAACATAGATAATATTTGTAAACAAATAAAAACATTCTTCACATTGAACTCCTACGGAGTTCGGGCTAGTTTATATACCAGCCTCGGGCTGCACTCCGTTTGCACGAGGTTATTGATATTAAATACCTTCGGCATTTTATTATAGAGAGCGCTTCTGAACATTTCAAAGGTGAATAGTCCTAATAGCTTAAATCGTGTAAGATTATTGTACAGATTGCAAATTTCCTTACCCCATCTAAATCCCAAAGCCACCTGTCAATAATAACAAAGAAATAAATTTTCATTTTTTGATTCCCTTAATTTAGTGTCCCTTCCAGTCAAAAGGGATTTCTTGTGAGGCTATTTATTTTAGCATTATACGAATTTTGTAATACTCACGTTAAACCAGGAATTTTCGCTGATAATAATTATTTTGTATAACTTTATCGCATTGTGCTTATACCGTGAATATTTTCAGGAAAATGTATATTCTGTCCTATGGTGAACTCCGGATATCGAGATGGATTAAGTATTTTTAAAATTATTTTCATAAGCCTGATCTGTACATTGAGCGTGCGATCAGCAGGGCAGCAATTAATTAATCCACATTTTTCAAGATTTACGATCAATGATGGCCTTTCTCAGGGGCTGGTATATTCGATAACACAAGACAAGAAGGGATTTATGTGGTTTGGCACCAAAGATGGGCTCAATCGCTATGATGGGTATGAATTCAGGATATATAGCCATGATCCGTTTGACTCTACTTCTCTGTCAGACAATACGGTTACTTCATTATACACAGATTCCAAAGGCCGGTTATGGGTAGGTACTTATTACGGTGGACTAAACCTCTATAGACCTGAAAAGGATTGTTTTATACATTTTACATCAACTGATTTAGGTGGTGCAAATATCCATGCGATTACTGAAGATAAAGCTGGTAATTTATGGGTAGCCACCTATGGTAATGGTTTGTTTCAAATAATTTTTAATCAGGACAAGCATAAAGCACCTTACTCGATTAAACAATACTTGCATCAGGAAAACAAGCCAGAGAGTATAAATGGCAATCTGGTTATCGATGTGTATGGGGATTCACAGGATCGGATTTGGGTTTCTACTACTGCAGGAAATTTCCAATATGTGGACTTAAAACAAGCGAAAATTAAATTCCAGACACCGCGATATACTATTTATAATGTTGCGAAAACCATCCTGCCCGGTAGGATAAAATATGATTTACAAAGAGCAAAACTCTCTAAAAATTCATTTACTTTTTATGGTGGTTGGTTTTTTCAGGACAATCAGCGAAGATTATGGATAGGTATGCCCAGTGGTCTTTGTCTGTTGGACGAGGTAAACAGTAAATTGCTTCGGTTTGATCCTTTATTACCGGGACAAAACAGAAGCATGATCCGGTCCATCAGCAAGGTAACTACCGGTTATAGTGATACATACAAATCACTGTGGATCGGATTGTTTGGAGGTTTGGGCATATTTGATATGAATGATTATTCTTTACAACTGATCAATCATGATCCGGGAAATAGCGAAAGCCTGTTGCCGGGTGTTGTCCTGAGTATTTATCAGGACAAATCCGGTTGTGTGTGGCTGGGAAGTAACGGGTATGGATTGAGTAAGTACAATGCCCGCATTACTCAATTTGAGCAACCGGAATTTCAGACGAGTGACGGTAAGATAAAATCTTATAATCTGAGTACGCGCTCTTTTTGTGAAACGCCTCATTTTTTACTGATCGGATGCCAGGATGGGCTGTGGAAAGTAGATAAGCGGACCGGGTTAATGCTGCGTGTGCCACTTAAAAAGTTGCCGGAGAGCTCCAATTTTATTTTTCATATCAAAGCAGCTCAGGATGGAAAAATATGGCTTGCTACCGATACCGGCCTGATATTGTATTCACCCGAAAGTGATGAATCAAAAACATTTTCACCGGATATAATCCAGGATGGTCAGGCGGATAACCGGATTTTTAAACTGTATGATGATAGCACAGGGCATATTTGGTGTCTGACTGCATATACATTTAGTTCATTTGAAATCGCAAGTGGAAAATTCACCCATTTTTTTTATAACCATAAAAAGATAAACCGATTCAGCGAGCCGACCTATGGAGACATTTACAGGGACAAAAAAAGGGAATTTTGGCTTGCCACTGGTGATGGACTTTATACATTTTCTGCTTCCAGAAATACATTTCGCAATTATGTGAATATCCCTACTGATACTGCGAGCCTGAGCAGCAATGTGGTTCGTAGTGTACTCCCTGACCCTAAGTATCCGGAAAAATTCTTGTGGCTGGGCACAGCTGGAGGCGGATTAAACCGATTTGATCTTCAGACACGAAAATTCAAAGCCTTCACTATAGCAGACGGTCTCCCAAATAATGTCGTATATGGTATCTTAGCTGATGAAAAGGGTTTTTTGTGGCTCAGTACCAATAAAGGCATATCCAGATTTGATCCATCTACAGGCAAATTTCAAAGCTTTACTGCGAAGTCCGGTTTGCAAAGCAATGAGTTTAACTCAGGTGCTTTTTATAAAAATGAATCCGGGAAATTATACTTCGGTGGAATCAATGGCTTTAATGCCTTTGATCCCGATAAAATAAAATTCAATACGTACATACCGGACATTGTATTTACTGGATTGCGTCTTGCTAATCGTATGGCAAGTATTCATGATAAAAATTCACTGTTGGAGATGCCTGTATTTGAATCCAGGCAGATTACCTTGCCCTATTATGAAAATAATATCGGTATTCAGGTTGCCGGAATGGATTTCACTAATCCGGGTCATATCCAGTATGAATATAAACTCGAAGGGATCAATGCGCACTGGGTAGCTATGGGAACTAACCGAATGATTACATTCAGTAATCTGAGTCCACGCAAATATGTGTTGCATGTACGAGCTGTCCGTGAGGGCAATCAGACAGATTATACCGGTGCTTCATTACTGCTCGATATTCTGCCACCCTGGTGGCGGACCTGGTGGGCTTACACTATCTATGTCTTACTTCTATTAACAATCTTATATATTTCGAGGAAATATGAGTTGAAGCGAATCCGGTTAAAGAATAGCCTGAAGTTAAAACAACTGGAAGCACAAAAGCTAAAAGAGCTGGATCAACTGAAGTCGAGATTTTTTGCAAACATATCGCATGAATTTCGTACCCCACTGACCTTACTTATAGGGCCTCTGGAAGATTTATTACAGGATGGAGATCCGGCAAAATTTACTGCGCTCGTCCCGGGAATGTACCGAAACTCAAAGCGACTGATGCAATTGATCAACCAATTACTCGATTTATCCCGGTTAGATACCCGGAAATATATTATCAATACTTCCCGGCAAGATATAATCCCCTTTTTACAACAATTAGTTAACTCTTTCTCATCGCTGGCTGACCGCAAGAATATTAGTCTGAACTTTGATGTGGAATCATCGCTGATGAAAAGACTCAGTTCCGGTAATCGTATTTTTTATTTCGATGCAGATATAATCGAAAAGATAGTTACCAACCTTTTGTCCAATGCATTCAAATTTACGTCAGATGGCGGGCGAATCACTGTTAGTGTAAGTCTGAGTAAGACAGAAACAGAAGGTATTAAAATTACGGTTCAGGACACAGGAAGAGGAATACCTGAGGATAAGATCCAGCATATATTTGACCGATTTTACCAGGCAAGTAACGCCCTGAATGAAAGAACTGAAGGAAGTGGAATTGGTCTGGCCCTGGTACAGGAGTTAATAGAACTGCACCAGGGACAGATTGATGTAAGCAGTAAGATACACGAGGGGAGCGTGTTTAATTGTTATTTCCCATTCAATAATAGAATTAGTTCAGATATCCCGGAGCAGGTTAATAATGAAGTGATTAACTATTCCCATGTCTTACCATCAGAAGCAGAAGACCCCTTACCTGCCCATTCGTCCCCACCAGAGGGCATATTCTGGTAGTAGAGGATCATCCCGATGTCCGGAAGTATATAGTGGAAAAGCTATTACCGGATTATTATGTCACAGAAGCAAGTAATGGGAAAGATGGAAAGACCAAAGCTATTCAGTTTATTCCTGATCTGATCATCAGTGATGTGATGATGCCGGAGATGGACGGCTTCGAGCTCTGTGCATCGCTGAAGACCGATGATCGTACCTGCCATATTCCTGTGATTTTGATTACAGCGCGGGCCGAAGATGCGGATAGAATCACCGGTCTGGAGATGGGTGCAGACGCTTACCTGATCAAGCCATTTAATGCAAAAGAATTATTGGTCAGAGTGCGTAAGCTCATTGAACTAAGAATGACGCTCAGGACTAAATTCAGTGACCGCTTAATAGTACGACCCAGTGAAGTAACAGTTTCGTCGAGAGACAGATTATTCATAGAAAAAGTCATGTCAATAGTGGAGTCCCACCTCGGTGATGTT
>CAZGKN010000028.1:15774-17045 GCA_964525915.1 uncultured Saprospiraceae bacterium
ATCTGGGTCAGGCCGTACACATGAGCCGCTCACAGATAAATCGGAAACTAAAAGCTATTGTCAACCAATCGCCGCAGCAGTTTATCGAGTCTGTCCGGCTGCAGCGGGCAATTGAATTGCTTAAGAAAGATACAGCAACTATCGCTGAGATCGCTTACCAGGTGGGCTACGAGGACCCGGGATATTTTACTAAGGTGTTTAAGAAGCATTTTGGCATATTACCCTCTGAGAAAGATAAATTCCCGGCATAAGTTCTTCCATTGCGCATGGAAATGCACCAATTTTCCCATTTTTTGCACTGATTCTCCTATCAATCCGGCAGCTCAGCCCTTTAATTTTGGACTATCAAAGGAATTATAACTATTTCCTTAACCAGTATTTAAAAATTAAATTCTTTACACACAAAAAACTAACAAATGAAAAAAGTATCCTTATTTATTACTTCCTGCCTGTTTATAATGGCATTATTTCAAACAAACCTTCAGGCACAAACAGACAAGCCCTATACTGATGGTCCGGTCTGGATGATCTCTTTTGTAAAAACCAAGACTGGAATGTCCGACACCTACCTGAAAGACCTGGCAATGCATTGGGCCAAGTATCTCAAAGTCGCGAAAGAAAGAGGCATCATTATGGATTTTAAGGCAATAGGCACCTCTGCCGCTAACCCTGCTGATTGGGAGCTGATGCTGATGATCGAAGTAAAAAATTTCGCAGCGATTGATGATATAGACAAAAAAATGGATGCATTAGCAGTCGAGATTTTAGGGCCTGATGACAAACAACAGGAAAACAGGGTCAATAGAAACAGCTATCGGGATATACTGGGTGAAAAGTTAGGAAGAGAGATAATCTTTAAATAATTTTTTTGTACGCACAATGTAGTTGGTGGTCGATTTAGGTTTTTTATTTAAATATTTTACTACTCCAATTCGATCATCAACTTTTTTCTTGTCTCAATAATATTTCGGAATAATACATTCTGTAATCAATACAAACCATTCCACAATTTCAAAAACTAAGATACGATGAACAAGACAGGTATTATCACTTCAGTTTTTATTACATTATGTTGCCTGTGCTGTATGGCAGGATTTGTACTACTGCTCAATCGGGCAATTAGCACATTATTAGATTCACTCATGTGATTTTGATCTGATCAACATGTCAAAAAGGATGATATAAGATGAAGGGAGCTATTTTAATATTATTTCAAATTTTATTGTTCAGTGGTAATAATTGTATCACAGCACAATCCAGGATTAGCACAA
>CAZGKN010000028.1:17088-30041 GCA_964525915.1 uncultured Saprospiraceae bacterium
GAAGGCACTGTAACAATCGGTAGTAATAAGATTAACTATAAAGCAATCGCGGGCGACATGATGATAAAAGGCAAGCTGGATAAACCTGCATGCAGTATGTTTTATGTGGCTTATTTTAAAGAAGGAGTTAGTGATGAAAGCCAAAGACCACTGACGTTTATATACAATGGTGGTCCTGGCAGTAGTTCAATTTGGCTACACATGGGGGCCTGGGGGCCACAACGAATAAATCTGCAGGATACAATGCTTAGTCAGGCACCTTACCAGACAGTTAATAATAATTACTCGCTGCTGGATGCCAGCGATCTTGTATTTATTGATGCAGCTGGTACAGGTTTTAGCCGGGTAATTACTAAAGACAAAGGAGGTGTCGGAGAGCCAAAGGATTATTTTGGTACTGACCCTGATGCCAATGCATTTGCAACTTTTATTGTACAGTTTCTATCCGAATACACCCGCTGGAACTCTCCGAAATACTTATTTGGTGAGAGTTATGGTACTTTTCGGTCCGCAGCGCTGGCAGATATTCTGGAGACAGGGAGAGGAGTAAGGCTAAATGGTGTTATATTACTTTCTCAGATATTGGACATTGCTAATTCGCCGGACAATCCTGAAGCTGAACCGGGAAACGAGCTGCCCTATATGCTTGCATTGCCCTCTTATACTGCTGTAGCCTGGTATCATCATAAGCTTCCGAATCAACCGGAAAAATTAGAACCGCTACTGCATGAAGTGGAGCATTTCGCAATGAATGAATATGCGCTTGCATTAAACAAAGGTGCATTGCTTGATTCAGTTTCGTTTAACCAAATTGCACAGAAACTACATCAGTTTACCGGGCTAGCACCTGATTACATCAAAAGAGCCAATTTGCGGATTAGCGATATGCAATTCGAACATGAATTATTGAATTCTGAAGGTTTGCTCACCGGCCGCCTGGATGCCCGATTCAGCGGTTTTGCTATGAATCGCCTGGGAGAAAAGGCATTGTATGATCCGATGGGTTCACATATAGATGGGCCATTTACCGCAACATTTAATAATTATGTCCGCCAAACACTGAAATATGGCGAGCGTCAGACATTTTACCCGGGGTCTGGCGATGTATATAATCAATGGGATTACAGGCACAAGAATCCCGGGGCTACAGATCCACAAGCTAATATTTTCCCAAATGTATTACCAGCCCTGGCCCGGGCAATGATTTCCAATCCTAAACTTAAGGTGATGCTAAATAGTGGATATTTCGATCTGGGGACACCCTACTATGAAGGGATATATGAAATGCACCATCTACCAATACCGCCCCAATTGCAGAAAAATATCAGTTATGAATATTATTATTCAGGGCACATGGTATATCTGCACTTGCCGGCATTGAAAAAGCTACATGATAGAGTGGTCAGATTTATAAATGAAACACATTAAATAGGAAATCATGAAAAATAGTACTTATAAATATCATACAATAGTTCAGGTGTTATTCGCACTTTTCTTAATCTTTCTGTATAGTTCTTGTAGTCAACCAGACGGAAAATCTACTGATTCTGAGCTTAAGCATTATTTCTCTTATGGTGACTCCATAGAAAGCGCCGGTGTGCGTCTCATTCCCATAAAAACACCGGTCGGTGAGTTTAAGGTATGGACTAAACGCTTCGGCAACAACCCTAAAATCAAAATTTTACTCTTGCATGGTGGACCGGGAATGACGCATGAATACATGGAATGTTTCGAGACTTTCTTCGAGCGGGAAGGCTTTGAGTTTTATGAATATGATCAGTTGGGTTCTGATTATAGTGATCAGCCTTCGGATAGTAGCCTATGGACTACCGCCCGGTTTGTGGAAGAAGTAGAGCAGGTTCGTAAAGCCATTGGTGCAGACAGTACTAATTTTTATCTGCTTGGCCATTCCTGGGGTGGTATTTTGGGCATGGAATATGCACTGAAGTATCAACGACACCTGAAGGGGTTGATTATCGCAGATATGATGGCCAGTGCACCTGCATACGGCAAATATGCTGTGGAAGTATTGGCAAAACAGATGAACCCACAGGTACTTGAGGAAATCCGCAGTCTGGAGGCCAAACATGATTATGGCACTCCCCGCTATATGGAATTGTTGGTGCCTAATTTTTATAACGTACATATTTGTCGTCTGAATGAATGGCCTGATGGAGTTAATCGTGCATTGAAGCACACGAATAATACGATTTATACACTCATGCAAGGTCCCAGTGAGTTTGGTGTTGGTGGCAGGTTGACAAACTGGGATATCACAGCCAGATTAAAAGAGATTTCTGTGCCGACATTATTTACTGTTGGTAAGTATGATACGATGGATCCCAAGGCTATCGAAGCACAAAGTAAAGCAGTACAACATGGCCACTATCTCTTCTGTCCTAACGGGAGCCATTTATCGATGTGGGATGATCAGAAAATTTTCATGAATGGTGTGATTCAGTTTATTGATGAGGTGAATAAAGGAAAAGAAAAGTAACAAGAATACTATTTTCTCAGGAAGCCACTGAAGAAATTCATTATCACAAGTAAGGTACTAAAAACTATCGCAGACTATTAAATACCAGTTAATAATGGAAAAATTATTGAAATTAAATCATAGAATTCCGGCTCTTACAGAAAGACGTTGGATGCGTTATCTGATTTTTAGTTTTCTGTATCTGGCACAGGGTGCGCCACAAGGGATGATATTTTTAGGTATTCCGGCGTGGATGGCTGTAAATGGGAAAACACCGGGACAGATCGGTAATTTCATGGCATTTATAATTATACCATGGACTTTCAAAATAATTTTTGCGCCGCTCATTGATCGTTTCACCTATATACCGATGGGGAAAAAACGACCCTGGATTTTATTCGGGCAGCTAGGCTTGGTCGCATCTTTTATAGCTTTGGCCTATGTCCCGGATCCGGTTAATCATATAGATCGACTTATGTGGGTTGCTTTCATAGTGAGTTGTTTTGGCTGTTTTCAGGATATCGCTACGGATGGTCTGGCTGTCGATATTCTACCGGAGGATGAACAAGCCCGTATCAATGGCCTGATGTGGGGCTCCAAGATTATCGGTACTTCAGTATCCTTAGCTTTGGGTACATGGTTGTTAAATACGTATGGATTTACCACTTCCTTTCTTTCACTTGCCTTATTAATTGGAATTATTTTCTTTATTCCATTACTGGTGAGGGAGAGGCCACAAGATAAATTATTTCCCTGGCAATCTAAGAAATTAGTCCCTTTCGCTGAGAGTACTTTCAGGCAGGGTACAGGCACGATGATACGTACACTTTTTGTTGCTTTTTTAGGAAAAAGAAGTATTTTATTTGCATTGTTTGCCTTTGTATATTGCGTAGCAGATGGCTTCCTGGAAGGATTACTTCCTATATTCACAGTTCAGGCATTGGGATGGAAGAATGATACTTTCGCACAATTCTATTCCAGTGCTAACCTTATCGGAGGCATTGCCGGAATGATTATTGGGGGCATACTTGTGGACAGATTTGGTAAAGTAAAAATGCTTAAAATATATATGCTATCCATGCTTTTAGTTATAGTCGCCTATGTCACTATGCATAACAATTGGAGCAACAATGCATTTACGAGTGCATTTTTTATAATTTACAGGCTTTATTTTGTATTTAGCACGATTGCTATTTGTGCTATTGCGATGGAATGCTGTGTAAAAGTCGTGTCAGCCTCTCAATTCACGCTCTATATGATGATATCCAATATGGGCAGTGTCGTGGGTGCAAAAATGATCGGTCCGGTCAAAGACCATTTTACCTGGGAATATACACTACTTGTATTTGCAGTATTGACTGTTATTACCTTTATATCCTTCATATTATATAGTCAATCAAGACAGTCAGAAGTTGTATCTGAATTTACATTAACGAATAATTTCAGTCCGGCGAACATTGAATTGAGGAATAATAAATAAATGTCTATTTAGCACTATTATTTAGCCTTTTTGCATACCATTTTACGATATTAAAATAAAAGGGAATCAGGCAAAGTAACATTGCCCCTTTTATCGACCCAATGATCCAGCACACCACAAAAGACAGCAGAAAAGCGAAAGGCAGGATTAAAGCTCTGAGTTTGGCTAAAAGCAGATAATTCTTGTCAATAGGGATATGGGTCACTTTATGTTTTGGATTGCCAACATACTGCCAGAGTAGCAGACTCGCCACTCCTGCCAAAATTATATTAATGCTGTAAAATAAAAAGGGAATAATCAATGTTGCATACCGGCCCAGTGAATATTCACTATACACAGCCGTAGTATAGGGCATTAATACTATCGTGCATAGATAAAAGAGATTAAGGAATATCAATTTTGGTGTATAATTGGTAACAAAGCCAAACATTTGGTGGTGTTTGGACCAAAACAAACCAATCATTGAAAAACTCATGAGAAATCCCAGAAATTTTGGGACAGAGGGGAGAAATGCCTGCCAGAAACTTTGATTCGTGACATTTCCCTGGCTGATATCCGGAATTCTAATCTCAATAATCAATAAGGTGATGGCAATTGCAAATACTGCATCACTAAAGAGTATGAGGCGCTCCACCTGAAACTCTGTTTTATCTTTATGGAAAACATCCTTCATGACAGTAAATATAAGGATAGATACTGAGTAAATGTAAAATGTAATTTCAAATTATATTGGAAAACAAGCTATTTTTGGATAAAATCTTACTTTTTATTGTGAATGAAATGAAAAACAGAAAATGAAATTGACGGTACCCAATATTATTTTTTTTGTATTATGGGTGATTACATTAGATGCACAATTGCCTTTCTTTACTTTTTTAGAAAATAAAAAGGAAGTAAGTTCAGATACTTCGACAGCAGTCATTGTAAGCCTGCACAAAGATTCCTTATTTGCAGAAGGGGAAAAATATAACATCACGCTGAAAAATAATTCTCAGCACAAGTTACTTATTGAAAATGTAGTACCCTATGGACGTGAGGACAAGGTGGCCTACATCACCGGCCTGGGTGATCATTATTTATCGCGTGCACATTTATTCCTGCCAGGTAAAGTGCCTGTTAACTGTATCCTGCCGGACAATGCCTGGGAGCTGGGCTTCAGTGCCTGGATAGATGAAGATGGGAAACAATATTGTAGTCTGATGCGCAGGGATAGAAAAAGTGTAGTATCTGGACGAGTGGGAAGGTTTGATACTGAATTGAACCCGGGTGGATCGGTACAGTACACACTGTATAGATTGCCTTATACAGGTGACTGGCAGGAAGGATTGCGACGGATATTCCAGGAGAAATTATTATTTGACGTAACTGATTTTGATAATGCGATTTTCGAGCGGAATGACCTAAAATGGATCCGACATAGTTATATGATGCATCTGATAATGGCCTGGGATAAGCATTTTTATGATCCGGACAGCCAACAATATCAGTTATTGAAGTTTCTTGAAAATGGTAAGTCAATCTATGGTGGTGATGATGTGATTGCGATTTGGCCTACCTGGCCTACTTTGGGCGTAGATCAGAGGAATCAGTTTGATCTCTACAGAGACCTGCCGGGAGGTTTGAATAAATTAAAACAAATAGTCAGTAAATGCCACGAAAAGGGCACGAAATTTTTCGTCGCCTATAATCCCTGGGATGAAAGCACGCGCAGTGAAAGTCATCTGAAGGGTCTTGCCGCTCTGCTCACTGCAACCGATGCCGATGGTGCGGTGCTGGATACACGTGGTGAGTCCAGTAAGGAGTTACAGGCAACTTCAGATTCTGTCAGACCAGGAATCGTCATGTACAGTGAAGGAATGGCAGTCCCGCACAATATGCAGGGTATCGTATCCGGGCGGGTACACAATGCTTTGTATTATCCACCCTTTCTCAATCTGAATAAATTTATTAAACCTGAATTTGCAATTTTTCGTGTGACTGAACTGTACAAAGAACCTGTCCGCCGGGAGTTTAACACTTCTTTTTTCAATGGTTATGGCACAGAAATTAATGTATTTGCACCGGGCAATCCGGCAAATATCGGGGAACAATTAAAGTATCTCGGAAAGACGCTGAGTATTCTGCGGGAAAACTCGGACAATTTTATTTCCAAAGATTATACACCGCTTATATCTACACTGACAGATAAGATATATGTGAACAAATGGTCATTGCCACAAAAAACAATTTATACTGTATATAATCTGATACCAGAAGGATTTGATGATGTATTATTCGCGGTAGATTCTGTCGCAAAAACCCATTTTGTCGATCTATGGCATCACCGGCAATTAATGCCTGTAAAAAGAGCAAATAAATTCTACATTAATGTCGAGGCTGATGCATTTAATGCCGGTTGGCTCGGTACGAATAATGAAAGTACTATCGATTGTATCGCCCGACTTCCGGTCTTATTGAAAACTAGTTTAGTTGGAGACGAATTAGCATTGTCGGGATTAACTGGAGACGAGATACGACTATGGGCAGGTGAGCCTGGATATGACAAGATACCACAACGATTTAAGCCGGGGGTTTACAAATTGAAGTTATCTAAATTGTTTCCGGATTATGAAGGTAAGTTTGTTATTCAGTTATTCAGCAATAATAATTTATTGGATGAAAATGTAGTTGAAATAATCCCCGGCACCCCTCTATTAATCAGTGAAAAGCATTTTACCGGCACAAATTATTCTAAAACTAATATGGTAAAAATACCTTCTGGTAAATTCACACTTAAAACTACCAATGGGGATGAATTCATCCCCTATCCGAAATATAATCAGGGGCGCGCTTATACCTTGCAGAGCTTTTATTTGGATAAGTATCCGGTTACAAATCTTGAGTATTATCTTTTTATGGAATCAAGCGGGTATCATCCGGCAGATACCAGTAATTTTCTAAAACAATGGCAGGATGGCAAGCCTGCTCCAGGTACAGTATTTCAACCTGTGGTGTACGTGAGCTATGAAGATGCTACGGCTTATGCATCCTGGGCAGGTAAGCGATTGCCTACTGAGGTAGAATGGCAGTATGCAGCACAGACCTCAGATGGCCGGTCCTGGCCCTGGACGGATAGTGTCACAGCTATTACAAGAGAGGAAGAAGCAATAACCCCGACATTAACTGTTTATAAAATAAAGGGAATTAATAAAGATCAGGGAAATCCGGGTAATGGTAATATCGATCCTGTAGGGAAATATCCAAAAGGCGCAAATCCCTTTGGTTTGATGGATTTGTGTGGATCAGTCTGGCAACTGACTAATGATATTTACCGTACAGGTTCATATCAGTATATAATCATGAAGGGCGGTTCTTATTTTAATCCTTCTTCTTCCTGGTGGTATGTACAGGGTGGGCCAAGAGAGCTGCAGTACCGACAAGCATTGTTGCGCGTATCACCCGGCTTCGAACGCAATGCTACAGTGGGATTCAGATGTGTAGGTGATATACCTTACAAGTAATCAATATAAAAATACTAAATAGATAAAAATTAGAGATAAAAAGACGCAAATTGAAATAATTTTGATAAATTTTGAGGAAATAAGGCGCCGGCTATGTGATTATTTGCAGCGGATTGCTTATCATGAGGCGGTACATACCGGCCAATTATTAACATATTATAGAGTGATGCGCCTTGCCAGACCACAGATTTGGGATTAAGATATAGGTGGAAAATTTGTTTTACACATTAAAATAAGTACTTTTTTAGTGTAAGTTCAAATCATAAAGGCATCAAAGGCATTATGATGAAGGGTGCAATCGAAGTCTTTAGCCTCCAGATATTCCTTCACCATGGGGCTCAGGGTACGATCATCATCGACCAACAGTATTTTAGGGATAGCACTCATCGATACACACTCAAATATACAGCAACCTTTTTATTTTCTGAAATTCAGAAATTATGAAAGGAAAAAGATGTTCGCTTTTTATCATCAGGCTTATCACTATTACAGGGAATCGGGTACATCAAGCCCGTGAATAGATTCCATTTATTCTTTTATAAGCTACTGCTGAAATAGGTGTTTAATATAAAAAATGAAAAATGTCCGATATATACAATTTCAATTTACCGGAACAGCTCAATTTTGCTGTATTATGAGTGATATAACACATATACTTTTCGGAAATAGAATTGACCACCTTCATTTTTTGCCACCTTCAGGGGGTAGGGGGTAAACGAAAAATGAAGATGGTCAAAATGAACTATTTTCAGTATATAAGTAGGCATGAATGCACTTTTGTAGAGCTTCAAAATGAAATTTATAAACAAAAGGAAATAGAATAGAGGAAAATAGTAAAATAATCCGGCCAATATAATTTAAGAATTTATCAGGTGTATTAATCCTGATTTATTAGAGTGAAAAGTGTCAATATTATGCTCTAATTGGAGCTATATGCCATTAATTTAAGGGCAGGAAATTAAATACAATGTTGGATGATACATTGAATGGTTCTGTTCATTATATTATTCTAAATTCTTTAGGCGAGATCGTAAATACGGGCAATACTCAATCTGATCAGAATATAAATATTCAAGATCTTGCTTCCGGTACTTACTATATCCAATGGACTTCTACACAAGATGGCGTACAACAAAACTACATATGTAAGTTTGTCAGAGTGAAGTAGTTTTATAATTTAGATAATGGTTATTTATCGGCAGGGCATCTATTTAGGTGCCCTGTTTTATTTATCCTGTTTAAATATCTGAGGATTAATTTGCGTTAGATAAACCAAAGGTGATTTTCAAATACATTCGTATGTTTGTCCATCAGAAAATTTATTTATCAATATGAAGCTGTTTAGTTATTTTATTATTGCCTCAAGCCTGTTTTTCTTTGTATCCTGTGATAAAGATCCGGTCGTGGCACCGACGAATCTGCCGGCAAAAGACACACTCAACATCTCGTATGGTGGCAATGCACAACAGAAATTTGATTTGTATCTCCCGGCGAAGCGGAGTGCTGCTACGACCAAAGTATTTATTTTCATTCATGGTGGTGGCTGGACCAGTGGTGACAAATCAGACTTTAATGGTGGCATTGATCACTTGAAAGCTACTTATTTTCCTAAATATGCCATAGTGAATATGAATTATGTGTTGGCAAATTCATTTACAGGACAATATGCCCTGCCCAATCAACTCAATGATATACAGGCAGTGATGGATATGATCACCGCACGATCTGCCGAATGGCAGGTAAAACCGGAATTTGTACTTTGTGGCCATTCAGCCGGAGCCCATCTATCTATGTTCTATGCTTATACCAGGAATAATCCAAAAGTAAAAGCGGTGATTAGTCTGGCCGGACCTGCTGATTTTGAAGATCCGGTCTATGCCAATAATATTTTTCTGGGTGTTCTGTTTGGTGGATTGGTTGATCCGGCAGTCCTACCTTCGGGTATGACTGTAAATAAATATGCAAGTCCGGTGACCTGGATCAAAGCCGGCAGTACTCCTACGATCGCCTTCTTTGGCAGTACTGATACTGCTGTGCCTATCAATGACCAAAAGGCGAGATTGGAGAATAAACTCAAACAATTCAATGTTCCTTATGAGAGTTACATCTGGAATGGGGACCATAATGCCTTCGGCGTAGAACCCAATCTTTCAGATATCGCATCAAAAATAAAAGCCTTTCTTGCAAAGTATAATCCGTAGGTACAGAGAAAATGCTCAATGTAGGCCCCCGACAGGCCAGGGGCAGGTTTAGTCTTTGCTTATTTGTAAATTTTTTCTGTGAAGTAGTTCCTTGTATTCTTTCATTGGTGATTCTGCGGTTAGGAAAGATATTTTGTCAAATGGATGAATCGTTTTAAATTGGATGCCGATTTTGTATTAAGCAGCACCTTTCAGATAAAAAAACAATGTGATGAAGAGAAGTTTACTCATAGGCATTGCCTTTACTTTTATTAATATCTCAGCTTATTGCCAACAAGTATTGATGCAAGGTTGGTATTGGGATTACCCCAAGACCATCGATGGCTACAGTTGGGCAGATACACTGCGATTAAAAGCAGCACAATTAAAACAGGATGGAATTACACACATCTGGTTCCCACCACATGCAGTTGCCAGTTCCGGTACCGGGAGTAATGGCTATGATCCCAAGGATCTGTTTATAGGAAATCAAACGACAGGGCTGGGGACGAGGCCCAATCTGAATGCGATGCTTACTGAGTTTACCTCTCAGGGAATCGCACCGGTAGCTGATATGATCTATAATCACAGAGATGGAGGTAAAGCCGAGAATAATTCGGCTGTAAAAGACTACATCACGATCTACTATAATGATTCGAAAGAACCTTATCCTTCGGATCGTTTTAGGGTAATATTGCCGATAGGAGGTAGTACCGGTAATGGAGCCGGTGATTACTATTTCAAACTTTCTTCCAAATCAAATGGCGCGCGCTTTAATGGCTACAAGTATAAATTATACATGCAAACCAATACAGTAGGCTATTCAGGCCTTCCGGCACAAACCGAATCGGAGCCCAATGGCGGGGGAGACTGTTCACAGCCAAACAATGATATTACACTAGGTAGAGATATGAATGTTACTGTCGAGACCGGAGGCGGTTGTGGTACAGACGAATTTCATCTCAACCTGAAAGCTTCTGACTTCAATGCATCCGGGGATACGATTTTTATTTATATGACAAATACCGGTGGCTATTCAGATCACCGGATCTATGGACTATGGAGCGGCCCGCGAAGCATGAATATAGTGAATGAACTATCCTATCAGACATATACAGATTTCAATAGTGTCCCCAGTGGTCGTGGCAAGATGAACTTTGAGTTTTTTAAACCCAATTCCAATAATGCTTCTACCACTTATCTGAGTGGCGACTGGGATGGTATGTATTTCTATTATGATTATGATCAATTCCAGCCACAGACAAAGGATTCACTCATCGCGTATTCTGAATGGAATTATTCCAGTCTGGGAGTCAGAGGCTTCCGGATGGATGCGGTCAAACATTTCACACCGGAATTTGTCGGTGATATGCTCGATAAATTGCATGATGATAGCATGGACCCTTCATTGGTTGTGGGTGAATGGTACAGTACCAATACATCAGAGCTAAAAGGGTGGGTCAATGACGTCGAATCGTATATGAATGCCGGGACTAAGGCCGCAATTAAACCTAAAATCTTTGATTTTGCACTGAGGGAAAATCTAAGGCAAGCTTGTGATGTGGGTGGCTATGACGTGCGAAATGTATTCAATGGCAGCCTGCATGATGCAGAAGGTCTGAGTGGTTATAATATCGTAACCTTTGTAAATAATCATGATTTCCGGGATATGTCAGGATTTGCATCGCTGGTGCGCAATCACCCAAACCTCGCCTATGCTTACATTCTGACCAATAATCAACTGGGCGTACCTACGATATTCTATCCGGATTATTTCGGTTATCCTGCACCCTCGGGTGGAAAATATAGTTATCATCCGACGAACCTGCCAGCATATCGACCGGAATTGCTCCGCCTGATGAAAGCATTAAAACAATATATCAATGGCTCACCGAGTGTAGATTATCTCAATAGGTTCAGTACACCTTATGCATCAAACTATACAGGTGGCAGTGCCAGTCAGGCACTGATCTATCAACTGGAAGGTCATGCCGGCAATGGCAATAAGGAAATGCTGGTGGCTATTAACTTTGGTAGCACGACATTGAAGGTAGATCATGAAATCAATACCAGAGGTGGAATAATCGTGCCGGGCACAAAATTTGTCGATGTATTGGGTTTATCTAATTATCCATATCAGTTAGTTGACAACAGTAACGAAGTTTATTTTGAACTACCGCCTTATTCCTATTCAGTTTGGGTTCAGGATGGGACAGTATTGCCTGTCAATATAGTATCATTTACTGCCAGCGCTGCACGTAAGAGCACATTGTTGGAATGGAAGGTAACTGACAATGACCAGATCGCTGAGTTTGAAGTTCAGCGCAGTGTGGATGGAAAGACATTTCAATCGTTGGCTTCGGTCAATGCATCTGTGAAACAAGGCAATGAAGATTATTTTTATACTGATGAAAAACCAATGTTTAATACAGCCATTTATTACCGGTTAAAAATGCTTGGAAAGGATGGAAGCGCATTATTCTCTAAGATTCAGTTGGTGAAAATCCTCAGTAATGATTTGGAGATATCATTATTAGGTAATCCCGCAACAAATGAACTTAAAATGCAAATAAATAGTGAAGAAAACAGTATTTGTAATTTTGTAATTTTGGGTCAAAATGGCGATAAATTGTTGGAGAAAGAGGCACAGGTTTCTGCAGGTAACTCAATGCAAACGATCAACATAAAGGAGCTCACTGCCGGTATTTATTTCCTGCGTGTGACCAATGGATCCGGATATAATAAAGTTATAAATTTTGTAAAATCAGGAAATTAATTGTCTAGTAATCGTATAATTGGATCAAATATTGAATATCTGACCGGGTACAGTTTTCTGTTTCAATTTAATAGGCTATCCAAGAGGAATGCAGATTGTTGAACATATATATGATGGTATAAAAATTGCTGAAATAATTTCTAATGAGCTAATCGTATGGGATATTTCTGATGGATTAAATTTATTGGGAGAGCTTTATTTCAAGGGCTTTGGCAGTATGATTGTTTATGAAATGAACATTACTCCTGATTTTTTTAATTTAAATACCGGAATTGCTGGAGAGATACTTCAGAAATTTTCTAATTATAGGGTCCGGCTGGTTATAATTGGTGATTTTTCAAAATATGAAAGTAAAAGTCTTAGCGCTTTTATTTATGAAAGTAATAAAGGCAAACAGATCAGCTTTGTGTCAGATCAAACAGAAGCAATAAAGGTACTGACAGAGTAACTATGCACCTCAAATCAATGGAAATCATGAAAAATAGTATTGCACCTAAATAAGGGTAGTGGTGTAAGCTAGTATGGGGGAGAGAGTTGTGAG
>CAZGKN010000029.1:0-10419 GCA_964525915.1 uncultured Saprospiraceae bacterium
AGTTATGAAGGTGGTCCGGGTGTAGTGCTTCTCTTTATATTTACGGCTATCGCCTGCAGTTTTGCGGCTTTTTGCTATGCGGAGTTTGCATCAATGGTTCCCATTTCAGGCTCAGCTTATACGTATTCGTATGTCTCTTTTGGCGAACTCTTTGCCTGGATTATCGGATGGGCACTGATCATGGAATATTCAGTAGGTAATATTACTGTGGCTATTTCCTGGAGCGATTATTTTACCGGTCTGCTAGGGAGTATGAATATCCACTTGCCCCAATGGATGACGATGGACTATCTGAGTGCACGCAATAGTGCGGCCATAGCTGAAAACTTGTTTCATTCGGGTCTGAGTATAGAACAATTAAGTGACAGTGTACGAGAGGGTTATCTGGCCTGGACCGGTGCTCCATTGATCGGGAACTTCCATCTGGTGCTGGACTTGCCGGCTTTACTGATCATTTTTCTGATAACTTATCTGGTATTTATTGGGATACGAGAGACACGCAACGCTTCAAACCTTATGGTTGCGGTAAAAGTTACCGTAGTCATAGGTGTGATAATCGTAGGCGCATTTTTTGTGGACACTTCACATTGGAATCCATTCCTGCCCAATGGCATCAGTGGTGTACTCAAAGGTGTTTCCGCAGTTTTCTTCGCATATATAGGCTTTGATGCTATCAGCACCACTGCCGAAGAATGTAAGGACCCACAGCGGGACCTGCCCCGGGGTATGATGTATTCGATCATCATCTGTACTATACTATATATAGGCATATCATTGGTATTGACCGGTATGGTGCCCTTTCATGAACTGGCTGTGGGCGATCCACTTGCTTTTGTATTTCAAAGAGTCGGTATGAACTGGATCAGTGGTATCGTGGCAGTCTCGGCGATATTTGCTATGGCCAGTGTATTATTGGTTTTCCAACTTGGCCAACCACGTATCTGGATGGCAATGAGCAGAGATGGATTATTGCCTTCAAAATTTTCCAAAATTCACAAGAAATATAAAACACCCGGCTTTGCTACGATCATGACCGGTATGCTGGTAGCTATTCCAGCCTTGTTTTTTAACCTGACCTTCGTGACGGACCTGTGTTCTATCGGTACTTTATTTGCCTTTGTACTGGTTTGTGGTGGTGTATTAATCCTGCAGAATAAAAAGGATGTGCCCCGTGGAAAATTCCGCACACCTTACGTCAATGCCCGGTGGATCATGCCCGCAGTGCTTGTCATCGCAGTAGTGTTATTCTCGACCGTGTTTAAAGATGCAGCCATCGATTTTATAGCCAATAAGCCACAGGCCATCGATCCGGTTCATGTATTTCATTCACTGGATAAGACGCAAATCGATGATCTCAGACAGATGGCTGTGACTGATGAATCAGCACGCTGGCAGGATGCGCATGGAGATATGGAAGTATTTATCCGATCGCTAAGCCCTCAACAGATAAATCAATATTTCCACCAGATCCGCTTGACTGATAATGATCTCTACGAATCCGGTTTTGATGTATTCAAACATAAAATACCGATGTGGATATTCATTGTCGTCTTTCTAACCATGGTATGGCTGAGTTTTAAGCACAATCTATCGCTGATACCGGTGATGGGTGTGCTGACCTGTCTGTATATGATGACGCAGATCGAACTGAAAAACTGGATAGGATTTGGTATCTGGCTGGTTGTCGGGCTAGTGATCTATTTCTTGTATGGGTACAGGAAGAGTAAACTGAATGTGAAAAATACTTAATCCCAATATGGATAAAAATTATACCACTGATAGGGATGTGCGATGGCTTGTTTTTCTAATAGATGGATGTATTCATTGAGAAGATACCCGGGATCATCTGATAGGATTGGCTCGGTACAACTAAACTGGTAATGCTTCCGGCTGGTTTTTACTGCATACACAAAGCAAACCGGATACTTCAGTTTACTCGCTAACATGAAGGGACCGATAGGGAATCGGGCAGGACTGTCTAAAAATGTCTTCACTTCCGATTTAGTCTGATCGAGAAAGCGGTCTGCATGCATGCAGATAAATGAACCTTGCTCCAATGCTTGTTTTATCTTTATTACCATGCTGATTTCTTCACGCAGTGGGATGACTTCAAATGACTTATCTTTTGTGACTGATTCGATGAGTGATTTGATTTGCTGGTGTTCATTTTCGAGCATCAGTACATAGACCTTTGCATTGATCCGATGCATGAGTTGACTGGCTATCTCCCAGTTGCCCAGGTGTGCACCCATGAGTATTGCCCCCTGATTTTTTTCAGCCAGTGTATGTAAGGCTTTTTCATTCTCAAAGTCAAATTTAATGGCACTGCCATGCCCACTGTAAACTGCAATTTTGTCGATTAGTGCTTCACCAAAAAAGTTGAATGCCTTGTATCTGTGCCTGATACTGCCTGGATTTCTGAGTCCTGCTTTTTTAAAAAATTCTATCAACGCTTTATTGGAATCCCGGGAGAAAAACAGGTAATATAAGGTGACCAGCCGAAGCAAGGCATAAGCCGTATTGAGCCCTAAATATTTAATCAGAAAAATGAAAATGCCATAACCAGACGATTTTGCCTGAGACTTACCTGTCCATTTCATTATAAATCTGTTTGATCAAGTTTCAGGCGTTCAAGCAATTGATTCAATTCCTCAGTAAGCATAATTTTTTTAAATTTCCTTGCTTTTAGACCATTGTAAAGCTTGATATCACCTGTCCATAATATTCCGTTAATATGCTTTGTTAAGGCTACAAAAACCGTGTCATTAGGATCGATACCCTGTAATTGATCTTCTGCCTTAATTAGTGTTTTTTTGGGAATGATATTCTCATTAATAAATGTAATTTTATGTGTGACCAAATTTATAAGCTCATCTAGCTCTTCATCGGATATATGAGTCAATTTTAAAAGCTTATTTCTATGTTTTTGAATCTCAAGTCGCAGATAATAGCAGGTGAAAAACTGAAAGTGATTTTTTGAGTTTAATAAAATCCAACCTATACGGCTATTGGAATTAAGTATTGCGCTAAATATTATGTTAGTATCAACGATTATTTTCATTCAATCAAAAAAGGTCTGTTTTTTGACCACCATTTTGTATTTATCGTTTTTACTAATTTGTCCACATCCTTTTGCTCGGAATTGAATTTGGAAGTTATTTCCTTGAATCGGATATAATCCAATAATTCCTGTAAATCTTCGGTATCAACAGCAGAAGATATGCGGATAATTACTTCATCTTTTGTTCTTTCAACAACCATTACCTTGTTTTATATTTCCGAACTTAGTTTTGTCTCTGATCTTCTGAATTAATTGCTTTTCAAAAAAAATCAACGTTTGAGAATTAATCTCCCTTAAACTATCAATAGTAAAACGAGGGAAATAAATCCTTCAGTTCAATTTATTTTACCAGAGTTATCATTTAAACGTTTTCGACGATTTAGGTAAAATTGCAGTTTGTAAACAAAATTAATAATTAATGTGTACCTGCTGCCTCTTGTAATCGCTTTCCCACATAATTATACAAATCCTGGAAAGTCAGTATCCCGGTAAACTCTTCACCTGCCATCTTGAAACCAAAATTCTTTTCTATTAGTACCACCAGATCCACGAAATCCAGGCTATCGAGATCAAGAGTGTCTTTCAGGCTGGCTGTGGGCGATACCTCATGTAAATCGGTCTCAAATTCATCGGATAAAAAATCCTTGATTGTGCTAATGATTCTATCTTCATTCATGATGCAAAGTAAATCACTATTTTGAATATTTCCTCAAAATTATGCTTGAATTTGTGCCACCAAAGCCAAATGAATTAGATAATACCGTATTTAATTTGGTCTGAGTGGCTTTTGTGATAATATTCAGCTTTGCTGAATGTTCATCTGGTTGTGAGAAATTAATGTTTGGTGCGATGAAATCTTCCTGCATCATGATGAGTGAATAAACCAGTTCGCTGGCTCCAGCCATCCAACATTCATGTCCTGTCATCGATTTCGTAGAACTAACCGGTACATTTTTCTCACCGAATACTTCAGCGATGGCTTCCGCTTCTGCCATATCACCTGCGGGTGTCCCGGTCGCATGTGCGTTGATGTAATCTATGCCAGTCGAAGGAATGCTTGCCTGTTCCAGCGCCATCCGCAGTGATCTGACCTGTCCTGAGGTGCTCGAGCTCGAGATATGACCGCCATTGGAAGAGAAACCATATCCGGTGATCTCAGCCAGAATAGGGGCATTCCGTGCCAGTGCACTGTCCAGTGATTCAATGATGAGTGCTGCGCCGCCTCCTGAGGGTACCAGACCATCACGATCTCTGTCAAATGGTCTGCAAGCACCAGTCGGATTTTCTTCCATGCCTGAAAATGCACCAATGGCATCAAAGCTGGCAAATGAATATTTATTTACTTCCTGTGCACCGCCTGCTAACACCATTTCCTGTAAACCCCATTTGATCAACAGATAAGCCAGTCCTACAGAGTGTGAGCCACTGGCACAGGCCGCACTAACTGTGAAGTTTGCGCCGGTAAGTGCGAAGATGGTAGAGAGGTTCATAGTCACTGTTGAGTTCATCGATTGGAAAATGGATCCTGAACCCAACATTTGAGTATCTTTTTTTTGCAATAACAGGTCGATACCTTCATACACCGGTTTTACCGTACTGTCATTACCAAAAATAATCCCACAATGTCGCTGCGCAATGATCTCCGGTGTGATTTGTGCACTGTCAAATGCCTGCAAAGCAGCCATATAGGCAAACTCTGCTTCTTCCGGCATCATAATCCTTGCCCGGCGATCGAGTAAGCCTTTCAGCTCCGGTCGTGGGACTATCCCTGCAAGAGCAGATGCATAGCCGATATCCTTTCGCTCCTGTACAAATTGGATTCCTGATCGACCTGCTTGCAACGATTCAGAAACTTCGGCTGTGTTTAAGCCTATACATGAATAAATACCGGTTCCGGTAATGACAACACGATTCATAATGATTTGACTAAGATATTTTAATTTTCATTGGTTATTTGCTTTGCCTGGTCCCACAATACATCCATTTCTTCGAGTGACATCTCACTCAGATCTTTGGTCGCATGACGCTCGATGTATTCAAACCTGTGCTTAAATTTTTGATTGGTAGATTCGAGTGCGTTTTCCGGATCGATGTTCAGATATCTCGCCAGATTTATCATTGAGAAGAGTACATCACCAAATTCCTTTTCCGCAGCCTTCACATTGCCGGATTCCACTTCATTTTGTAACTCATTGATTTCCTCGTTTAATTTTGCCCATACTTCACTCATTTCATCCCATTGGAAACCCACCTGAGCCGCTTTGTCCTGCATACGAAGTGCCTTTATCATCGCAGGCAATCCCGCAGGTACACCTTGTAATACCGACTTTTTCCCTTCCTGTTTTTTTATCCGTTCCCAGTTTTGCTTGACCTCATCTTCATTTTCCACTTTTATGTCTCCATAGATATGTGGATGACGGCGGATGAGTTTCTCTGATTGGGTTTCCAGCATCTCTGCCAGTGAGAATTCACCTTTTTCTTCGGCCAGTTTAGCATAGAATAAAATGTGCAACTGCAGATCGCCCAACTCCTCTTTCAGGTTGCCCCAGTCCTCTCTGGTGATGGCATCAGCAAGCTCGTAAACCTCTTCTATACTCAGGTTTCTCAACGAATGGATAGTCTGCTTCTTGTCCCATGGGCATTTGGCGCGCAGTTCATCCATGATAAGTTTCAGTCGGGAAAATGATTCAGTGTAGTTTTTCTCCTGCATACCTGTTTAGAGCCAGTGCCCCATTTTATGTTTTTTGACGTTTAGATAATCTTTGTTTTCTGAATGTGGCGGAATGATCAAAGGTATGCGCTGTTGAACATGGATACCGTGATTTTCCAGATAGGTCACTTTCTCCGGATTATTGGTGATCAGATAGATTGTCTCCTGACCTAATATTTTCAACACTTCCACTGCTTCGGCGTATTCTCTTTCGTCGCCTTTGAACCCCAGATGGACATTGGCCTGAAGCGTATCTAATCCGTTTTCCTGTAATTGATAAGCTTTTAACTTGTTGATGAGCCCGATTCCGCGCCCTTCCTGCCGGAGATAAATCAGATAGCCGCCTTTTTCAGCAATGATCTCCATGGCACTGTGCAACTGTTCACCACAGTCGCAGCGGACCGAACCAAAAGTATCGCCGGTCATACATTCGGAGTGCAAGCGCACATAAGGCAGTGCATCGACATATTTATCATGGTGCAGCACCATCATGGGCATCGGGTCATTTGCCTCTTCGCTGAATGCCATCACCTTAAACTGCCCATATTGAGTGGGTAAATATGCTTCTGCCTGTAATTTTACCATTTTATGGCACTTGTAATTCGGAGCAAATTTACGTTTATTCCGATGAAATACACTTTATGAAGAAAAATTGCGCCTTACTATCCCTTCGAAGATAAGTATGCACAAACAGGAGACAATAAGCTCACTAAATTCGGATCAGAGAAATCGAAACTGCTTTATTTTCTTCGCATAGAAAGATTATATACATAGGAAAGCAAAGAACTTACGATAACTGATGCCAGTACCAAACCTAAAATCATCATAGCTGCTGATTTAATTGTAAAAATAATTAATCCAACATAGCTGTAGTCGGGAAGGTAGGTATAATAGTAACAGGTTGATACAAATATATATATAATTTTTTAAAATCTATAAATTTTATTTAATCTTATAGATATTCCATTTACCCACAGACACTATTTCTTTATATTGGCCAATGGATTCATCAGTGAGTATGTGCGTAATTCCTAGCTTCTGTAGTGCTTCTTTGTTTTCTATGAAGTGCTTATAATTTTGCTCCATCAGCGGATATGAATGCATGCCACCCGGATCATTCAGGCCTATACCATAGACTCTGTGGATGCGGTTCATCCACTGGATCAGAACATCATCATCAGCAACTACTGATTTGTAATCGACATAACAACTGCGTCCGGACCAGATTTTAAATGTAGAATTTTGGGGTGGGATCAGAAACAAACTATTGCCCGGGGTCAGGCTTTGTGCCTGGATGGCGATTAATTTTTCATCATCATGAATCTTGAGAAATGGAAATTCATAGACTTCACCTGTAGCCGGACCTTTGATAATACCCAGAACTAATAAGGCTAGACTTAAAGCCGGTCTGATAAACGGGTGCAACTTCTTTTTAAGATGACTATTGATATAGGTTCCGGCTTTTATCGTCAGATAGCCAAATACAATTACTTTGAGCCACATCGTAGATTTAAACCATTGTGATAACATAATGGCTGGCCATATTTTGTACAAACCGGAATACACAAGGCAACCCAGAATAATGAGATACAAAAAGATTCTGATTTCAGGCCATTCTTTTTTCATTAATACCAGTACAATAATTGCAGGTATCGGGATCAGAAAATAATTGATAAGTCCAAATTCTCCCGGCAGGAAATGATGACTGGTGCGCCAGGTGAGTATTTGCAGCATGCGCATGATATCAGTGGATCTGCCGCTGAGAATATCACTTTTCAGGTAAACAATCAGGCAGCAAAGAATGAGTACCGGCCATAATATTGATTGTTTTGTACCCGCTTTATCAATTTTCCTTTTTTCTGTGAAATACAGCCAGAATATACCCGCACTCAGGATCAGCCACACTTGTAATGCAGCCAATTCCTGAAAATACAGCGCCGGGAGGATGAATGCCGGCCACAGATAATTATTTCGCCTGAAATAAAAATAAATTGCCCAGATTAAAAGGCTGTTAGAAACTGTAGATCCAATAAATGCAGGATAATAAATTTCATTGCTACCCAGGTTAAATCCATACAGAATTCCTACTGATACGACCACAGCACATACCATCCAGAATCTATCCGAAGTGAATAAATTATATATCCTCAGTAAACCACTAAGTAAAAGAATCGCGGAAAGAAAATGCAGAATCCAATACCACCATTGTAGCGGAAGCCATAATGTGCCCAATTGGCTCAGATAAATTATGCCAGCTCTGATTCCATGTCCTTGATGTAAATAGTTTTGAACAAAAAAATCAAGATGATAATCTGCATTGGGTATAAAATCCAGGAATGGAATCACTTCTGACTGATCACCGCTGCCAAAAGTATATCCATTGCACAGTAATATGAAAACATAACTGATGACTGCACCTAAAAGTACTTCTGTCGTAGATAATTGTGCTTCTTCAGGCGGTGCAAACATGATTTTATTTTTCTGGTAGTAAATTTATTGCGCTGATACTGCCAAATTTATTTATTTTGAGGCAGATACGAAGGTAAGTTTATTAATTAAAATGGGATATGAAAAAGAGATTGCACATTATACTTATTGTTTTGATTAGCTGTATTTTTAGTTTAAATATGAATAGTCAGAATCTGAATGAGATCCACACGAATGTTTTCGATGATGAAGATATAGTGATGATCATTCATGGTGGTGCAGGTTATGTCGTCAAGGGTGATATGACCAAAGAGAAGGAAAATGAATACATGACTGCGATGACAGCGGCTCTACAGTCCGGATATACGATATTGAAATCTGGTGGGAGTAGTATGGATGCTGTTCAGGCAGCCATCGTGTATATGGAAGACAGTCCACTGTTCAATGCCGGAAAGGGTGCAGTGTTTACTGCTGACGGTAAGAATGAATTGGATGCCTCCATCGTATCCGGTGACGGCATGCACGCCGGGGCAGTAGCCGGGGTGACTACAATAAAAAATCCAATTAAGGCTGCCCGGGCAGTGATCTCAGAGACACATCATGTGATGCTTGCCAGAGAAGGGGCAGAAGCATTTGCGAAGAAAGTAGGTCTTGACATAGTTGACCCATCCTATTTTTATACTGAGAATGCGTGGAAAGAGTTGCAAAGTGTAAAGAAGAATGAACTTGACTCATTGAAAAAACACCACGGCACGGTGGGAGCCGTAGCCCTGGACCAGCATCATGAGTTAGCTGCAGCTACTTCTACCGGCGGACTGACGAATAAGCGATATGGACGCATCGGTGATTCACCGATTATTGGTGCAGGTACGTATGCAGAGAATAACTATGCCGGAGTGTCCTGTACCGGGGTCGGAGAGTATTTCATCCGCAATGTAACTGCTTATGACCTGATCGCACAAATGAAATATCAGAATAAAAGTGTGCAGGATGCAGCGTATTCAGCGATTGATAAGATCAGGGCGAAAGGTGGGATTGGTGGCCTTATTGCATTGGATGCGAAAGGGCATGCAACCTCTGTGTTTAACACGCCGGGGATGTTTCGCGGTGTGATTACTAAGTCCGGAAAAGTTTCTATTTATTTTTACAGATAAAAGAGCAATCCCTACTGGATTTACATGGTGGATTATTCAATAAATGAAATACGAAAGTGGCCAAAGGTAGAATTGCATCTGCATTTTGATTTATGCCTTAGCTTTCCTGCTATTAAGCAGCTTGTGCCTGGAATAGATGAGGAAAGCTATAATCGTAATTTTGTTTTGCCTGAAAAAATCTCCGGTCTGACTGAATTCCTGGAGCGTTCGACGCGCCTGGTCGCATTACTTCAGGATGAAACAGCACTGCAGTTGGCAGTTGCAGATTTATTCAGACAATTGGCAGCAGAAAACGTTATTTATGCAGAAATTCGTTTTGCACCCTTGCTGCATACACAAAAAGAGCTGACACCTGAGGCAGTGATTCGTTGTATTTATAATGCATGTAAGGAAGAAAGCGAGAAAACGAATGTTTCTTTCGCATTGATACTTTGCACATTGCGGCATTTCGACAGGGAGAAGAGTATGCAGTCTGTCAGTTTAGCACAAGAATTTTTCAATTCGGGAATAAATGGCTTTGACATTGCTTCAGAAGAGCGTATGCCCTTAAGTCCGCATGTCGATGCCTTTGATTTGGCTCATGTTTCGGGTATCCCGTGCACAGCACACTGTGGCGAGTCGGGTGGACCTGAAAGCATCTCTGAAGTTTTGCATCTACTAAAACCGAAACGAATTGGCCATGGAACGCGCTGTGTAGAAGACCCGCACTTGGTTTCATACCTTATAACACATCAGATACATCTCGAAATGTGCCCGACCTGCAACGTACAGCTTGATGTGGTGCCGGATTTTACAAGACATCCGATTGATCAATTGTACAGAGCCGGTGCGAATGTGGGTATAAATACAGACAACCGTACGATGACAGGTATAAATCTCAGTGAGGAATATGTAAAGATCAGACAAACATTTGGGTGGGAGATTGGCGACTTCTATCGGGTGAATTCATTGAGCCTGAATAGTGCTTTTGTCTCTGAGGAAGAAAAATTGCGGTTAGGTGCGATACTGGATGCCGGTTACCGAAATGTTGGGTGGGATGGGATTTGAATTAATAAAATATAAATAAA
>CAZGKN010000029.1:10429-30035 GCA_964525915.1 uncultured Saprospiraceae bacterium
ATTTTTCAAATAAATTATACAATAGTCAGACGTATAAGTTTTTTATTATTGAATTTTATATCTCTTGTTTATACAAGTTGGTCACAGGTCACTATTGATCCCTATTTCCCCGGTATCGATGATCAGATCACCGTATATTTTGATGCGACTAAGGGAAATGGCGCATTAGCCGGTTGTAACTGCACTGTTTATGCGCATGCGGGGCTGATCACATCGAAGAGTAGTTCGGGTAGCGACTGGAAATATGTGCAGGGGCAGTGGGGTACAGATGATCCCAAAGTAAAGATGACTAAAGTATCAGATGATTTATATTCATTGAGCTATAAAATAAAAGATTTTTATGGGATTCCGGAGGGCGAGAAAATATTATCATTGGCCTTTGTATTCCGCAATGTTAATGGCAGCAAGGTGGGCAGGGCGACAGATGGGAGTGATATTTTTTACCCGTTTCCGGATACTGCTGCAGGTCTCCAGTATATCGTTCTCTCACCCGAAATGGATAACCGGATAATCCAATCAGGTCAGGCACTGAATTTTCACGCAGTGACCAATAAAGCAGCAGATATACGACTGTCGATCAATAGTGAACCGGTGGCCATGGTTAATGATGCCAAATCCCTGGAATATTCCGATGTATTGACACAGGCCGGATCATATAAGTTTGACTTAACCATTCAATCCGGCACCATCTCGCTTGATACTGCCTGGACATGGATTATCCCGAAGCCATCGGATGTCCGGACGATGGATGCATCCTGGAAGATTGGACCTAACTTCCTGTCAGATGGCTCTATTGCTTATGTGCTGGAAGCACCCGGAAAACAATTTGCTTTTTGGGCTGGATTTGCAGCTATCAAATCGCCAGGTGATATTTACCAGATGTATATGACTCCGGACAGCCAGTTTTTCTGGCTTGATGTGGATACGATTGGCTGGAAAGGGGAGATTAAGTATCAATATTGGCTTGAAGATGGCTTGAGGATTCCCGATCCGGTAAGTTATGTCGTCCTAGATCCGGCCAATGATAAATACATTGAGCACTCGACGTATAAAGATTTACCCTCGTACCCGGGCGAAACCAGTGGGCTCGTGTCTTATCTTGATTTGAGCCATGATTATCAATGGCAGAGCACAAATTTCACAGCTCCTGCTGTACACGATCTGGTTATCTACGAATTATTAGTCAGAGATTTCCTGGCCGCCCATGATTATCAGATATTGGCAGATACATTGGCATACCTGAAGAGATTAGGCATAAATGCGATCGAAGTAATGCCGCCCAATGAGTTTGAAGGCAATATCAGTTGGGGTTATAATCCCTCACTGCATTCAGCGATAGATAAATATTATGGTACGATCAATGACTGGAAATATTTTATTGATCAGTGCCACGCACAGGGCATCGCTGTCATCGCTGATGTGGTATTCAATCAAGCTTTCTTTCAGAATCCAATGGTACAGATGTATTGGGATGCAGCCAATAACCGGCCGGCAGCAAATAGCCCCTGGTTTAATCCTGTCGCCACACATCCCTACAATGTCGGATATGATTTTAACCATGACAGTCCATCAACAAAGCGGTATGTGGATCGGATTCTTAGTCTATGGTTGACCGAATATCATTTAGACGGATTCCGTTTTGATCTGTCCAAAGGATTTACACAACGTAATACACCAAATGATGTAAATGCCTGGGGCGCCTACGATCCGGATCGTATTTCCATTTTGAAGCATTATAAGCAGACCATGGATCAGGTGAATCCGAATGCTTATGCCATTTTGGAACATTTTGCAGAGAATAGGGAAGAGAAGGAACTCAGTGCTGATGGATTCTTACTCTGGGGCAATCTGAGTCATGATTATCAGGAAGCTGCGATGGGGTATCCGTCTAATTTATCACAGGGATATTATCAAAACAGGCAATGGACAGAACCAGGATTGATCACCTATATGGAAAGTCATGATGAAGAAAGACTGATGTACAAAGTTCAAAATTTTGGAAACAGTGGTTCTGGTTACGATACAAAATCACCCACCGTAAGATATAAGCGTGCTGCACTGGCCAGTACTTTTTTCTATGCTATTCCCGGGCCGAAAATGCTATGGGAGTTCGGTGAGTTGGGTTATGATTTTTCTATCAATACCTGTCCGGATGGTACCATTTCAAATAATTGCAGAACTGATCCCAAACCTATAAAATGGGATTATTATACACAGAAAGAACGTTTGAACTTGTGGGGTACTACTGCTGCACTGATTCATCTTCGCAATGTTTTACCTGATTTTAATACCAATGATATTACAGCTACCCTGGATCAATATTATAAGGAAATACAGATGGATGCACCTGAATATAAAATGGTGGTTTTGGGTAATTTTGATGTGCAGGCACAGTCTAAAGTAGTGACTTTCCCTTCAAAGGAATGGTATTATAATTACCTGGGTACAGATAGTATAAGCGCCAGTGGCATAGGGCAGAATGTGCCATTGCTTGCCGGTGATTTTAAGTTGTATCTGAATCGGAAAATGACTAATCCTTACCTGACACTGCAGAGTAAGAATTTAATCAATTCAAATGCCTTTATGGTGTCGCCTAATCCGGTATTGTCCGGTTTCCCGATAACTGTTTTGGTGAATGAATTTACTTCAAATCCAAGACAGGTAAGCCTTTTAAATATTTCAGGTGAACTTCTAAAATCATGTATATTTGACCACGGAAGTGATTTGATTTCAATTAATACAGTGGGAATAAATCCCGGAGTGTATTTTGTGAGATTACTTACGGATCAGGGTGTGTATTTGAGAAAAGTAATAATTAATTAAATTTTATTTATCGTAATATGAAGCGTATTCTTTATCCATTGATTTTTTTATTTTTTAGTACAGCGATATTTGCACAGGAATATGACCACAAGAAGATTGATTTAGTCGGTCACTGGCAGAAGGAAGGTATTCGTTTCAGCTCTTGTTGGGGTTATGAGCAGAATGGAAGATCTTATGCTATCGTAGGTGGTGAGGATGGTACCTATATAGTGGATATCACTGATTCAAGTGATTTTCATCAGGTAGGTTTCGTAAGTAGCCCTATAAAGACCGCCATCTGGCGGGAATACAAAACCTATCAGAATTACCTTTATGCCATCAGTGATGATAATGGACCGAATGTGTTTCAGATTATTGACCTGTCTTTCCTCCCGGATAGTGTTCACACAGTCTATCAGGGTGATGATCTGTTTAAAAGAGGTCATACAATTTTCAGAGACAGAGACCGGCTTTATATTGGTTTGCGACGCAAAGTAAGCGGATTCAATGGAATGTCTGTTTTTGATATTGCCGCTGATCCGACAAAACCGAAAGAAATCAGGAGTGTAGAAGATGATAATATCCAGGCGAATGCACACGATATGTTTGCACGTAATGATACCATCTATGCATCCTGTGGCTTCGATGGGCTGCGGGTACTCGTGCTGGAAGACAATAAATTCCGACAGATCGGTTCATATACCAATTATCCGTTTGCCGGATATAATCACAGTAGTATTCTGTCACCGAATGGTAAGTACCTGATTTTTACGGATGAAGTACCACAGAATCTGCCTGCAAAATGTATTGATGTCACCGATCCGGCAAATCCCGTAGCTGTGGATACTTTCTACTCACAGTCCGGCAAAGCCACACTGCACAATCCATTCCTGTTAGACAGTCGTTTCTTTGTCATGGCGAGTTATAAAGATATAATCAGCAGGATGGCTCTGATACGGATGGTGATTATGATGGTGTCTGGAGTACTTACCCCTGGCTTTCTGATGGTCGGGTGATCGCTGTAGATATGACTAATGGCCTGTTTGTATTAAATCCGGCTGAAGCATTGAAAGTGGATTCTACCAATAGAATTGCAATCAATCCGCTTGCTGAAAGAATTGTAACCTCACCTAATCCAGCGGCTGAAAGTTTTACTTTTCAGGTAAACAATTCGATGACCGGATTGGCTGCGATGTCTTTGGTCAATATGGATGGTATGATAGTTCGATCATGGAATCAGCAACTTACTGCAGGTACACATGTGAAAGTGGAGACTTTGGATTTGGCAGGTGGTAATTATATTTTTACCATTAAAAGTAAAGAACATTCGTATTCGGCTCGTATTAATATATCCAGATAATGTTGATTTAATTCCGGTGAAATAAATCAGGAATAACCAATAGTTTGTTTTTTGGATAATAAATTACATATCAGACAATTACATGCATTTTCTCAACTTGATGCTGTAGAAAGTTGGGTTAATACTACACTCAATGATCGTTTTAATGTAACTAATCCACTCAAAGTTCAGATTGATGGAAATAAGTCCATTGAGTTGTTTGTAAATGAAGCTATCCAAATTAGTCCTACGGATAATGCTTTGGGGTTGGAGTTACCGCTGGATATAAAGGCACAATTGGATTTTCCGATAGCCACAATTGAAGCACATGCAAGCGTTATCGCTCATTTACGGATTGAAATCAGACTAAGTGAAGCAATGGTTCTGCAGACCCGAACTAATGTATCAGGTTTAGTATGGGTAAGCGGGCCTGACTTTACGCCGCGCATAGTGGATATGTTGATGCCTGAGGTGAAGATTAAGAGTCGGATAGAAGATATGTTGCCTGATCTGGGTATGAAGATTGATGAAGCATTGAGTGAGCGCTTGAGCTTTTCAGAATTAGTAAATAAGATTAACTGGGATAGGCGAATAGTATTGAATTCCGGGAATCCGGATCATATATATCTCAATGTCCGGCCAGAACAGGTAATTATCTATAAACCGGAATTGAATACTGATGAGTCAATGCAAATCGGGGTTGATGGTGAATTGTTTTTTCATTTTGATGGTACCCCAACAGAAACAATGTCTGATTATTTGCCCCAGGTAAAATATCTGGAAAAGTCGGAAACTGAAAATCAATCCTCAGTTGACACTGAATTGCAGATTGATCAGTTGGGATTAATTTTATTTAGTTATGTAAAAGCGAATCCCATTATAGAAAAAACTCTAAAATGTACCGTTGAGCGCATACTGACTAAACCCGCAGGCGAAGCAGGTCTGGCTGTGGCGCTAAAGGTTAGTGGTATCATTCGGGGCGCATTATCTATTGCATGTGAACCAGTAATTAATGTAGCTAAAGGAGAATTGGATTTGAAAAATTTGCGATTTAACTTTAGTGGCTCTGATTGGTCTTCATCTATAAAAGGACAGGCCGGCCTTTGGTTAATGAAAAATTTTATTAAAAGATCATTGCCTTTTGATTTGAAAAATTTCTTGTTGAATAAACTAAATGAACTCAAAGCCGAGCGGGACACTGTACATTTAACTGATGGACTTAAGCTCAAATTAAAAATTGACGAATTTAAAATTGAAGCATATAAAATTGGCAATGGAACAATCCAAATGTCATTTTCGCTGGGCAATGAAGCAGGGATTATTGTTTTCTGAAGCTCATGACAGCTTCCTTTTCTGAAAGGTTTATCTTTAAATCAAGATGATTCTTATCTAGTTTCAGGATTTGCATTGCCTTTTCTTCCAATGGTAGTCGTGTAGTATCCATCAGTATCAGCAGGCTGTCAATCACCGTAAATGTTCCTGCTTCTACTTTATTGAGATTGTTTGTAAATGAATATCGGAAATCCGGTGAGAAAACCAGATGCATTTTTGAATAATCAATTTTCGGCACTGAATCACCGATTTTGATCCGGGTGGCATTCCAATGTCCGCCTATGACCAGCGTTTCTTTATTGATTTTCTTTTTACACTGCAGTCCACTGAGAAGACAAATCAGAATAAAGAAAATGAATTTATTTTTGGACATTGTTATAGTGTAGTATCAGCAATTTTAAGGATTCTGTCCCAGTGACTTTTCTTTACAGGCATCACAGAAAGCCTTGAGTTGGTCACTAATTCCAGATCAGCGAATGCTTTATTTCCTTTAATCTCTGCCAGACTTATTTTTTTATTAATGACTCGGCCCCCACCGAAATCTACACAAACCCATTCGATTTTAGTATCATTGGTAGGATCGGGATAGAATTCCTTCTCTACACGCGCAATACCTACTAATTCTTTGTCATTTACACTGTGATAAAAAAGTGCAAGATCACCGGTGGACATTGCTTTCAGGTTATTGCGTGCCGCATAATTCCTGACGCCACTCCATTCAGTTATTTTGTCTTTTAAGAGATCATCAAAGCTATATGCTTCCGGTTCTGATTTTATTAGCCAGTATTTCATGTGTTATTTATTTTCCATGGTTTGGATTATAGAAATAAATTCTTCTGCTATGAGTGAAGCTCCACCTATCAGTCCACCATCAATATCCGGCTGGTCAAACAGTGCTTCAGCATTACTCGCTTTCAGGCTACCTCCATATAAAATGCTTGTTCTGTGGGCAATTTGTTCACTGAATAGCTTGCTTATAGTATTTCTGATGACTGAATGCATCTCCTGTGCCTGATCCGGCGTGGCTGTCCGGCCTGTACCGATGGCCCAAATGGGTTCGTAGGCAACTGACATAAATTCCATCACTTACCCGGGTAGTTTGCCTAGTACATTTTCAATTTGCCGGGTGACATAACTAAAATGTTGTTCCGCTTCTCTGATGGCCAATGGTTCACCACAACAGAATATAACTCTCAGATGGTTTTCCAGGCTTCGATTTATTTTTTCGAGAAGTAAATTGTCATCTTCATGAAAGTATTCCCGGCGTTCTGAATGTCCTACAAGTACAAATCTTGCTCCTACAGAGGTCAGCATTGCGCCATTGACCTCGCCCGTGTAGGCACCTTTTTCATGGCTACTGATATCCTGTGCACCTACAAGTACATTTTCTTTGTTATCGATCAACGAGTGAACCGGATTAATTAAAGGAAAAGGCGGAATGAATACTACTTTACTTTTGACTGCCTCAATGCCTGAAATTATAGTATTGACAAGTGCACTGGCAGAATGCAGGTTAGTATTCATTTTCCAGTTGCCGGCTATTATTTTTTGTTTCATGTGAAAATATTAAAATCGCAAATAAGTCATATTGCGACAAAAACAAAGGTAAAAAAATAAATGCGCAAGCAGATATCTATCCGGAAACACGATTACAGCGAGTGAATATGCTTTTATGGTATAGGATTGAACACCTTCGGAGTTCTTTCTGTTGTGATTGCTGACCCGGCACTGCGCAGTACTTGTGCCGGGTTATTCAATTTAAACTCCTACGGAGTTTTGTTTAAAGTATTCCCCGATTAATCAGATAACCAATGACTTGTGGTATTTTTGCAATGGTTGATTCGAAATTTTGCGGGTTTGTGATTCGGCACATTTGCAGTTTGTAAGATATCAGGGCTACGCCCCTAAATTGGTTTAATCGTTATGTTACAAAGATGTCAGTGCGTAGGCCAGAGCCAACGCCCAACGGATGGGGATAATGACCTTGCAATCTCTGTTTGCAAGAAAAAAAGAGATAAGTGAAATTATTCTGTAAGATTAGAAATAGAAATAAAGGACAAGAAGATTACCGAGCTTAAACTTATTTTTCAAACGAAAAGGATTCTATCATCAAATATATGGAGCGTCATAGAATTGAAAGCTCAATTGATGAATTCAAAAATATTCTGCTTAAGCATAATATCGCTTTTGACGAATAGTTCCTAATTTAAATTTTGTATTCAACCCCTTTCAGGGTTGCTTTCTTTCTTCATATCTACCCCGAGTGTAACTCGGGGCTATTCATCTTCAAGCCTTTCAGGCTTGAAGACCAATTGGAGGTGTGTCAATGCGGCATATTTGCCCCATTTTTTAATCTGAATGGGTTGAAATAAAAAAGGCCGCTGTGTATTCCAGCGACCTTTTTTATAGTGATAAAATCTTATTATTTACTCACATTGAATTGCTTAGCTACTACACCTTCATTGGTAGTGAACTTCACTAAGTAATTACCACTTGGTACATTACCCAGTTCAATTCTTTGCAATTGAGTAGAATAATTATCTGATTTTGCAGAGTAGATTACCTTACCATTGAAATCAATAACTTCAATAGTACCGGCAGTACTCTTATTCAGGTCAAACTCTACATTGACAAAGTCTTTAGCCACTGTAGGGAATACGCTGATGCTATGTGCAGGCAGGATATTCTTCTTATTGCTCAATGCTAATCTGTCCGGAGTATAGATGAACATATAAGGACCATTAGCTGAAGATCTGTCAGTATTGATATTGAAATCATTGGTAGAAGTATGCCACAGGTTATTTGGTCTGTGAAGTGCAGGATCCAGTGTTAACTGCGCATATTCTGCTGCAACGGTATTGATTCGTCCATCAGATGGGAAATAAACCAACTTATCATCGATATCATTCTTGTATTTAATACCTACGATATACGATTTACCCGGCTTCATTTCTACTGTTGTCGGTTCGAAATCTAGATTGAATAGTCTAACGGTATCTACAGACGTATTTATATCATGAATAGTGATATCTGCACCGGCTATCTGGAATCCACCAGTTAATTCAGCCTGACTGATTTGTTTGTCACCATCATCATCGCTATATTCATAGACTCTTACTTCCAGACTACGACCGATTACATCTGCATCCGCACTATTGAATGTATAGGAAACTACTGCGTGATCAAATCTATTATTCGCTGTTGCTGTCTCATAAGCAAAGATTGCACCGCAGAACCAGTCAAGGCTGCTTCCAAATACCCATGAATTATCATAAGTAATCGCCGGAGACCAGGTAGTGTCACTAACTACCCATGGAATTGACTTAGTATTATCATCAGTATTATAGTCAGTTGAATCCATAGTGATAGAATAATTAATAGTATATATACCTGGTTGGTCAGGAGTTTTCATGGTCATTTCAGGATTTACGATATTCTGTAAGGTATCGCCTGAATTGATATCACCGATGTCTAATGTGTGATTGAATACTTCTGCACCTGTAGAATCGTTTACTGTTACATTCAATTTTACATTGGTAGCTGTCTTCCCACCTACGTTTGTGATGTCAGTCATCCATACATTTGTGAATTTCTGTGATACTGGGTTGGTAGCCAGAGTAGGACCTGCAAACCAGTTAGAAGCAAGTGGCAACTGAATGTTGTAGTCTTCAATCTTCACGATAGTAACATCATCCACTGCCCACCAGTAGTAGTTGGCATCCATGGTGAAACGAACTTTCACCTGATCAGTCAGTTCCAGACCTTTCAGAGGAACTCTGCGTACCTGTGAAGCCATCGAAGCGTTCACGTCGATTTCTGAATTAATCTGTACAGAATCCCAGGTTGCACCATTATCGCTTGACCAGGCAACATAGTATTTGCTCTGATACTGACGCAGTGTCTGGTAGAATTCAAGTGATACTTTCGTTCCTGCAGGTAAAGTACTTAAATCAATAGTAGGTGATACCAGAGAAGCATACTGAGGAGCAGCACATGGGCCATTACCAAAGTTACCCTGTACACCACCATTGTCCAATGAATCTGACTGGAAGTAAGCAGCGCCGTTACAAGCTGTCGGAGATTGGATTGTACCACCACCATATGCACCATTATTTGCACCATAAGGAGTTACTTTCCAGTTTGAAACACCACTCTCATCATTACAATTGGTTACTGAAGTCCATCCATGAAGACCACCATCAAAATCACCCTGGCCCGGTTCATTACCCCAGAATACGATGCTGTTTGATGTTGAGGATAGGTCGATAAATTTGAATTTAAGACCCGGATTGTCAGTAAACAGTGACTCATATTCAGCACCAATCATAACACCCCAGATAGTGACTGAAGTGTCTGCTCCGGACATTCCTCCCGGTGCCGCAGTACTGTTGATCAGAATCATACCAGTACCACCGGCATTCTGAATATTCTTCACTTTCTCGATAAAGGCATAAGTACCTCTTTTTGCTACACCTACATTACCATTCAGCGAATCCAATGGTGCCGGAGAAGCAAGCCAGGGATTGACAAGTTGTGTAGATTGCTCGACATTCAGCGGTAAACACTGAGTGTACCAGGCACCTGTACCCAATACCTTAATTTGTGTGCCGATTACATCTGCATTAGGCGCATCTGTAATCTCAATGTAATAATTCTGCGCTTTCAGCGAGGTAAAACCAAGCAATACACAGAAAACAATAAATAAGTGTCTAAGATTTTTTCTCATTTATACTCTTTTTGAATTAATAAAACAATTTAACATTACTTTCTAAGAAGTAGTAAAGTAACTACAATTATTCCGAATCTGCAAAATCTTTGTGTTAACAAATATTTAAAATGCTATTCGAGCTCCCGGACAAGCCTTTCGAAAGGTACCGGACTAACACCACTAATCTCACAGACCAATCCGCCGGCAATGTTGGCTACATGCGCCATTTCAGCTAAATTCCTACCCATTCCATAAAGTGCAGCCAATACACTGACTACCGCATCTCCGGCACCACATACATCGATGACTTCTCTGCTGGAAGGCCTGTCCCATACATGGTTTACACCATCGGAAATAAAAATTCCACCCTCCGAAAGAGTGATGGTTGAGATTTTATTATTTAATTTTTGACGCAAATCTTTCTCCGCTACTTCGATTGATTTCAGGTCAAGTTTGATTTTATATCCGAGTGCTTTTTCAAGTTCGGACTTATTGGGTTTAAATAAGGTAACATTCTTATAATACCAGAAATTCTTGTCTTTTGGATCGACGATGACAGGTATGTTTTTTAATTGAACTGCGCTAATGATTTGCGGAATATTTGCCGGGTGAAAGACACCTTTTTCATAGTCCTGCAATATGACGACATCTATTGGCTGATGCTCATTTATGCTATGTATTCGTTCAATTATCTGACCCGTGATACTCCCATCAATCGGTGTCTGGTCTTCATGATCTATCCGTACTATGTGATGCAGATTGGCCATTACGCGGGTTTTGCAGGTGGTCACTCTGCCGGAATCTTTAATAAATGCACTGATTGGATTTTCAATATAGTTCACTAATTCCTGTGCCAAATCTCCCAATTCATCAGCACCGGTAACTGTCAGTAAGGAACAGCGAATGCCCATGGCATGAAGATTCAAGGCGACATTTGCGGCTCCACCGGGGCGGTGATCCAGTCCACGTTGGTTTACTACAGGTATCGGTGCTTCCGGTGAGATACGATCAACCGAGCCATAGATATATCTGTCTATGATCAGGTCGCCGATGACCAATATGTGTAACTTACTCAGTTGTGTGATCCAATCCATCATGCTTCGATATATTTTAAAATATCAGCGGATGCAAATTTATTTTTATTGAAAAATAAAGATAGACTATTGTGGATAGTTTTTCTTTTGTGATCATCGTTTTTCAACATTGTAATGACTTGATGAAATTCTGAATAGTTATTTACTGGCCAGAATGCTTCCATCGCTTTTAATTGATGTGCCTCCGAAAACTTCTCCCATGCCGGTCCGGCTATTTCGGCTAAACCATAAGCTGCAGCCTCAAGTATATTGTGAATCCCCGCCCCAAAGCCACCACCGATCAGCGCGATATCACCATAGCGATATATAAATTTCAATTGCCCTACAGTATCAATTACTAATACGCTTTTTTCTAAATCAGCTCCAGATATTTTGCTCAACCGAATTGCTAAGTCGCCAAATAAACCATCAATTCTCTGTAGCATAGCCTGCGTAGGTTCATGGGGTGCAATGATGAATTTAATATCCGGAAGTTCTTCACTCAATTGTTTTAATAATTGTAATTCCGGCTCCCACACGCTTCCGCCAATTACTGTAAAATGACCGGTACAAAATTTATGGATTATTTCATTTGACCAGGGCTGAGAAACGATGGTACCCGACTGTTCTATCTTTGGTGAGCCTGTAAAATGTGCCTGTGCATAACCGGCTGCCATTAATTTATCGGCTCCTTCTGTCGTATTTGTTAGCAGAAATTGAAATTCAGAAAGTAAGTTTGAGCGTAATGAAGAAGGATGTCTGAGCGCAAAATGATTTGAATTAATTTCAAGTCCGGTGAGAATGAGCGGAATTTTATTGCGAATTGCTGACATAATAAAATTAGGCCAAATGTCGTATTTGCTAAATATAATTTTTCGTGGATTAATTCTCGAGACTAATTGCCCCATTTTCTTTGGTGTGTCTGCCGGTAGATAAAATTTGAGATCAATCGCATCTTCCTTTATATTTTCAAAACCGGAGGGGGAAAAGAATGAGACGATAACTCTGTTTTCTCGCTTATCTTTTAGCAGTCGGATGACCGGAAGTAACTGATCAAATTCACCCAGAGAAGCGGCATGGATCCAATAGATTTTCTCCTTACCATCCAGTGTTTTCAGCCACTGTTCCACCCGCATCATTGTATTCTTGCGGCCTGCATTGATTTTACGAACTTTTGGATTGAAAAGTCCGATTATCGCATAGATGAGCGGGGCAGAAAAAGAAAACAAGGCATACAAATGATACTTTAGATGCATCAATAGATGATTTCTTCCGCATTGCCCTGGAAATAGAAAGGCATCACCCAGGAAACTTTAAAACCATTCATGAGATCTATCCTATTTTTTTCGGTAGTAAGTACAGGATTTATGGGATCAGGATAATTAGCTACTCTTTTTTGGCGGGTAAAACCCTGCCTTAATACAAATCCTGCAGAGAAGTTAATTCTTTTATTATTGGACAGGAATTGATAACCGATATATTCTTCTGCCATCGGACCATTGACCAGACGGTCATATCCATAGCGATAGTCACCAAATATCTGGGGCATTACATTGTACTCATCCGTGACTTTGATTTTATGCTGTAAAATTCCACCGCCAATAGAGACTTTCAGGAAATTCTGCAAACTGCCACCCAGCGGGAAGAGCCTGCCGGCATATACTGCAGTAGTGTAGCCCCGCTCCTGGATCAGGATATTGGATATATGGCCATCAATACCGATGTATTCTTTTCTGTCATTGCGCAAATTTGAAAGGACATCTTCCTTAACTTCACTACCAAACAAATAATGATAGTTGATCCCGGCGAACCATTTCCCAAACTTGATTTCAGTTGCACCACCCAGCGTAAAGTTTGATCCAAAACGATCTTTCAGTGCGGCTCCGGGTAGATTGTAACCATAGTCGATGTGTACCAGTAAGGCATTCGCTGATGTCCGGTTCGCTTGTCCAATTGCTTTTGGTAAACCTGTACCGATGATCAATAAAAGAATTAATAAAAGATTTCGCATTTGAAATCAAAGATAAATAAGATTTTGTGAAGGGATAGATTCCGTATTTTTTTTATTCAATCGTTGATAAGAAGATTAACCCAAAAAAGTAATTGCTGTTCGGTATTACAAATGTTATTTTTTGGAGATATTAATAGTTATTGTTTGTCTCCCGGAATAGATTCAATAAATAGCAGAATAAGATTTAAAACAATACTATTATACAAAATATAAAGATATTATACATTTAGTAATACATTCTTTTACATTCATAAATGTACTTTTGTGGTGAAATTTGCACCAATTGAAGTACTCGATTCCGATGAATGATTTGTCACTGCAGTATGAGCGGTACAAATCAACGATAGATCAAAACATACAGACTGTAATAAATACCACACAGTTTATCGGTGGTGATTTCGTACGGAGATTGGAGCAGGAGTTGGCTGCCTATCTTCATTGTACAGAAGTAATTACTTGTGGAAACGGTACAGATGCACTGATGATGGCTCTGATGGCACTGGATTTACCTGCCGGTAGTGAAGTGATCGTACCGGCATTCACTTTCGGAGCACCTGCAGAAGCCGCGCGATTATTGGGCTTGCGACCTGTCTTTGCAGACGTTGATTCGGATACTTTTTTAATCAATCCGGATTCAGTTGCCTCATTATTAACTGTGAATACCAGTTGTATTATACCGGTTCATTTGTTTGGACAATGTGCGGATATGGCAGCACTACAAGCATTAGTGGCAGGCAGGAACATCCGTATAATTGAAGACACAGCGCAGGCTTTAGGAAGTAAATGGCTGCCCACCGGTCAAATGGCTGGTACCATCGGTGATATCGGTACGACCAGCTTTTTTCCATCTAAAAATCTCGGTTGCTATGGTGATGGGGGCGCATTGATGACCAATGACCCGATGTTGGGTGAACGAATCCGCATGATCAGGAATCATGGCACCCGGAAGAAATATTTTCATGAGATTATCGGCGTCAATTCCAGACTGGACAATCTGCAGGCAGCGATACTTTGTGCGAAGTTGCCTCATCTGGATGATGATATACGTAAGCGACAAGAGGCTGCAGCCCTGTATGGTGCTGAGTTAACTGATTTGGAATTCCTGAAGATTCCTGTTCGTTCGCACAATAGTACACACACTTATCACCAATATACAGTACGGATTCCCGGACACAGAGATAGAATGGCAAAATTTATGCAGGAAAATGGGATCAGTAGCGCGGTTTATTACCCATCTTCGCTGCACCGTCAGCCGGCATTTCTGGATGCAAATCATGAGGAGTTTCAATGTCCGGTTTCTGATCAGTTATGTATCGAAGTACTTTCATTACCTATTTATCCCGATATTACAGCAGAACAAATACAATATATATGTCAGACGATAAAAAAAGGATTCTAATCACCGGAGCGGCAGGATTCCTGGGCTCCCACCTATGTGACAAGTTTTTAAGCGAGGGATTTCATGTCATCGGTATGGATAATTTCCTGACCGGGAGTGAGGCAAATATCAGCCATTTGTTTCCTGACAAAGAGTTTGAGTTTTATCACCATGATGTGACGAAGTTTGTTCATGTACCGGGTCGCCTGGATTACATTTTACATTTTGCCTCACCGGCTTCACCGATTGATTACTTGAAGATGCCTATCCAGACACTCAAAGTAGGTTCACTGGGTACACATAATCTTCTGGGATTGGCGAAGTCTAAAGGTGCGCGGATATTGATAGCATCGACCTCAGAAGTGTATGGTGATCCACTGGTTCATCCGCAGAAAGAAGATTACTGGGGCAATGTCAATCCGATCGGTCCACGGGGTGTCTATGATGAAGCAAAACGTTTTCAGGAAGCGATCACACAGGCATATCACACTTTTCATAATGTCGAAACCAGAATTGTACGCATTTTCAATACTTATGGTCCCCGCATGCGGGTGAATGATGGGCGTGCCCTGCCTGCATTCTTTAGTCAGGGTATTAAGGGGGATGCGTTGACTGTGTTTGGCGATGGATCACAAACACGTTCATTTTGTTATTATACGGACCTGATTGATGGGATTTACAAATTACTGTTTAGTGATTATTCTCTCCCGGTCAATATTGGTAATCCGGAAGAGATTACACTTAGAGAGGTTGCACAGGAGGTAATCAATACCATTGGTAATCCCGACCTGAAAATTATTTATAAGCCATTACCGACGGATGATCCGAAAGTACGACAACCGGATATTAGTTTAGCAAAAAAACTGTTGGATTGGAGTCCGAAAGTGTCCAGAGTGGAAGGATTCATGAAGACGTATGAATATTTTAAACAAGCACTGAATTGATAGCCTGAAAAAATGTCAGTTTCCTGAGATTGGAATCGGTGAATCTGCCAGGTTTTCTTTTTTCTTACGTTTGGAGACTTTCAGGTTCAATAGAATTACTGCCACAATGATCAGACAGGAGAACAATACAGTACGTAAGGTCAGTTCTTCATCCAAAAATATTTTCCCTACGATGAGTGCTACGATCGGATTGATGAAGGCGTACATCGTGACCACCTGCAGGGGTAGATGAGACAGCGCATGCGTATAGGCAACCATCGCAATGATTGATCCTGCAAATATCAATGCCAGCATCGCTATCCATCCCGATGAATCAAATGAAATACTGTGATCTTTTTCAAAGAGCAGACTAATAATCATTAGAAATACACCGCCGGACAACATCTGTATGCCGGTCACTGCAAATATATTGTAGCCTTTGGTTTTTCCACCTACGATGATAGATCCCCAGATCCAGGCGAATGTAGCACCCATCGTGCAGGTGACACCGAGTAACCAACCTGTGTCCATGTGCCCGCCTAAAGAATTTGAAAAAATACCTAAAATACCTGCCAAGCCCAATCCCAGTGCGAGGTATCCCATGCCGGACAGCCGCTGTTCATCACTTCTGAATTCATTAATGATGGCAGTCCAGAGGGGTGTAGTGGAAACTAAAATTGCAGCTAATCCACTGCTTATATGCGTCTCGCCGAAAGTGACCAGGCCATTTCCAAATGTAATCAATAATATTCCGGCAATCGCATGCTGTATGATAATCGCTTTCGGGGGAATTTTCTTTGATTGAAATAAAAGGACAAAACCCACCAGGATGATGCCCGCAGATAGTTGACGAATGCCGGCAAAGTAAAAAGGCTCCATTTGTCCGACGCCTATTTTGATAAATAGGTAGGTCGTACCCCAAATAATGCAAATGAGTAAGAATGAAAACCAAGCTAATCTATTCTTCATAGTCTGTGTAAAGCAGCACAAAAATGCACATTTTTTTAAGTATCTTTAATCTGGATTTTTAAATAAGTGGTGCAAAGTGTGGGAAATTAAACAACTCGTAAAATATTCCGAAGATGGTTTTGAATCTATGGATGATAATATCGTCATAGAAGAGCCACTCCAAATCATGATTCAAAAACCTTGTCAGTTGCCGGAACCACTATCAATAACCATGCGCACTCCAGGTGATGATGAGGCTTTAGCCTTGGGTTTTATGTATGGCGAGGGAATGATTGTCAATAATAATGAAGCAGAGGCAATCGCTGTATCACCCGAAACAGTCGTCGTGAAAGTTCCTGCATCATTCCAGATGGCCCGGGAAGATAAGCGTAATTTTTATATGACATCCAGTTGTGGTGTTTGTGGTAAATCATCGATAGAATCTTTAAAGATTCACAAAGATCCTTTTAATATCTCAGAGGAGATTGTCCCGAGTATTATCCCTGGTCTGTACCGTGAAATGCTGCAGACACAAATGGCCTATACCCTGACCGGTGGTTGCCACAGTGCCGGAGTATTTACGCTGGATGGTCATTTAGTCTCTGCAAGTGAGGACGTAGGGAGACACAATGCATTGGATAAATGTGTAGGGAAAATGTTGCGGGCACATTTTGATATGGATACGCCAGTCATCGTCTGTCTGAGTGGAAGAGCCTGTTATGAATTAATACAAAAAGCAGCGATGATCCATGCTGTATGTGTCATTTCCGTTGGCGCACCGACGACATTGGCGATCGAAACGGCAGATGAGATGGGGATAACTTTAATTCGATTTTTTAAAAAACTTTCTTTTAATGTTTTTACACATTCAGCAAGGATTGTTGTTCGTTAAAGTTTCCATTCTTTATTTAATTTTATTTGGCTTTTATCATTTGGTATAAATAAATATTTGGGGTTTTGTAAAAATAATATTATTTTTATAAAAATTTACTAAAGCTCCAAACATATTAGAATGCGAACTCAATGCTTCCTTAATTTTGAAAAATGCAGATATTATTCAATCCTTAGGAAAAGGTCTAGCTGTGCTTAGTTTTTCTATTGATTATTTCAATTGCATTCAGACACTGATATTGCCTGATTTGGAGACTGAAATTTAAATTATCCTATTATTTTCTCATTTCTTTATTAAGTGTTATTTATGATTTTCGATATAATAGTTCTGACTTTAGTTCTCCTCTTCCTGATTTCCTCAATTACATTTATTGTCCGGCAGTTGATATTGAGGCGTAGGGCAAAGTTGTGTTTTTCCACAATTGATACCGTTCATGTTAACAAATGGGAGGAATCATTTTTAGATAAAAAGAGAATGATGTCTGATGACCTGGCAGATAAAGCTGTCGAAGCGATCATGGCAAGAAATGATCTGAATAGGGTGAATGATTTGTTTAATGTTTTTACTAAGGGTGGTCAGAAACTAGGTGATGATGCTCCACCTGAGTTAAAGCAATATTTTGAAGAAACAGGAAAAATGCCTGAATGGGTTGACCGAAGATTGATAGATCTGGGGCAACAGATTTATATCAGACATGGCGTATGGATAAGCTTGATGCTATCATATAAATCTCTGCCTGAATGTTATGCATGTGCAAATGGTGCACAGGTGCTTTATCGTACGGGAAGACTAAACGAGAAAATGGGATCTACCTCTGTTTTTTCCAGACGTATTGCTGAGACAGCGCAGTTTATCATGTTTGTCATGACTCCCGGAGGATTAGATGCAGATAACCGGGGTATTGTAGCAATTCAAAAATTGAGATTAATTCATGGAGTGATACGCTATTATCTGCGTAAAAGTAACTGGGACACTGAGAAGTATGGAGAGCCGATTAATCAGGAAGATTTAGCCGGTACATTGATGGCTTTTTCAGCTTTGGTTAATGAAGGTCTGGAGAAAATGGATATAAAATTAGAGCCCATTGAGTTAGAAGCTTATATCTATTGTTGGAGAGTCATTGGTATTTTACTGGGTATTGATGCAGATCTGATTCCGGCAAATGCTGCAGATGCATTAAAACTGGGTTACCGGATTATGGATCATCAGAAAGCGAAGTCTGAACAAGGCTCAATACTCATGAAGGCATTACTGGAGTATCAGGATGCACTGCCCAATCCTATTATTGGTGAACAAAATAACATCAGTATGTTTCGATTTATGATGGGTGATGAGATGTCTGAACTTCTGGATGTTCCACAAGATGATAAGCCCACGACTGATAAAATGATCAATCGATTGAAACGAATTACCGGAGTGATGGAGTTCCTGGATAAGAGTATGATATTAGCAATGATCCTGCAATTACTGAATAAAATAGGAATCAGATATGTCATACGCAGGATGACGAAATCAGATATCGTTCATTTTTTTCTTCCTACAGGACTGAAAACAGATAGGGAGAATATTTCTCCTAATGAAAATCCTATAGCATGAGTCAGGTTTGGATAAATTTCGCAGATTATTCTACTACAGGATTAGTATTTAATGGGGTAGGATGCCTGTTTTGGGTTATTGCCTATGGCGTATTAGTGGTTAAAATAAGAAAAAAGAAGTTCGTTGAAATGCCTGCATACGTAGCTGGGGCAAATATCGGATGGGAGTTTATCTGGAGCTTTTTTTTTATACCGGACACCGGATTATTGTATGCCTTGAGTTATAAAGGAGCTTTCTTATTGGATTGCTTTATTTTTTATTCAGTGTTGAAATTTGGAACAAAGCAACCCATGATGTCCATTGTGAAAAAAAATTTCGTTTGGCTTTCTATTGTTAATTTTATTTTTTGGATTGTATTTTCCTATTTATACCGTGATGAAGGATATGATACTACCATTGGAGCCAATTCCGGCTATATTATCAATGTAATTTTATCCTTGCTTTGTTTGTCTATGCTGTTACAAAGTGAGGATACATCGAATTTCTCGAGGCTCCTGGCCTGGACCCGATCATTGGGAACCGGATTTATCACTGTTTCCATTTTTATTTTTTATCCCTCAAACCACTTTGTGCAGTTACTCGGTGTATCCTGTCTGATTATCGA
>CAZGKN010000030.1:0-29586 GCA_964525915.1 uncultured Saprospiraceae bacterium
TGATGAAAAAATAAAAAATAGTCGTTTGTGAGTTTCCTTCAAAAGTAGTTTATTGATTAATTTGGTAACCCTCTAGCAAAATTTAGTATAGTGGGGTCGGTTTCTTAAAAGAATAAGCTTTGTCTTATATTGCCTGATGCTTTTATTATGTTATTTCCTGATGGAGTCCCTGATGTGATGTATGAAAGCTTTGATGAGGGTTGTGATGAAAAGTTGCGGCAGTTCGTCGAGGAAAACTATCAGTTTGGACCGCGACCCTTCAATGAACGTTTATTAAGTTATCTCGAAGACCTGGCGCAGGGCACAGTCTTACATGATGATGTCGCCGTTTTGACTTGTGAGATCAAAGCCTGATTTTTTATTTTTATCGCTATTTTCATATTATTTATCGATTAAATAGGGTAGATAGGAATAGTATTTCATAATTTAGTGTTATATAGGAATATTAAGATTTGATGAGTCGCAGATTAAAATACAATAAAGGCAGAAGTAGGAATGTAGCCATCTTCCTATCCCTATTTTTAGGTTGGGTAGGAATACAGAAGTATTATATAGGTAGTGTTTTCATGGGTGTTCTTTGTTCAATCTTTGCATTTACATCGATTCCTTTTTTTCTTGGTCTCCTGGATGTAGTTCGTTTTGCGCTGATGACTGATGACGAATTTGATGCGAAGTACAATACCGGTCCCTATCCCGTACACAGGACGAAATACGGAACAATAGTATTTAAAAAGGATGAAAAACCAGGCAATCAATCTTTCAGACCATTTAGAGATACGGTGCCATCCTATACTAAACCCGACTGGTCCAGACCAGAAGTGTCCAAAGGAGTGTCACTGTCATCTAACTCTAATTACAGAAAAGGAAATGAATTATTTGAGAAATATAGTATAAAAGAGGCGCTGATTGCCTATCGGGCAGCGCTGAAAGAGTCGCCAAATGAAGCTGAGATATATTTTAAAATGGCTTGCTGTAATGCAATACTCGAACAAAAGAAAGCACTGTTTGGCAACGTCCAAATGGCCATCAGGTGCGGGTTTTCTGATTGGAATCAAATAAGGACTAACGATGAATTGGCTTATTTCCGGATCCAACCGGAATATGATAAAATCAATGAAAGTAACTTCACGATATGGCCTGAGGTGGCGGAAGAAGAAAGTGATTATATTGATGTGAGTACTAAGGTACTACCTCCGAAGAATGAAGATGAGAGCAAGAATGTTGAGATAAATGAAGGTGAACCTGAATTAAGTACAGATGAGATTCTGGTACAGCTAAAAGAATTGGGCGATTTGCACCAGAAGGGTGTGTTATCCGATACGGAATTTAATATGCAGAGACGAAAACTGCTTGCCTGACGTTGTATATAAAAAGGAAATTACAGACAGATGTTAGCCAATGAATTAATCGCAAGTGAAATAAGCCCATTGGATGGGCAGTTTACTGGTGCAGAAGCACTCCATATGATGGAAGAAGGCATGGTGCGCCATTTGCCCTTACTGATTAATGGCGAGTTTCAGGGTATCTTGTCCGAGGAAGATTTGCTGGATCGCGATCCGACGATGAAAATTTGTGATTACGGACCCATAGCACGGCATCTGTTTGTACGTGAGTATGATCACATACTGGAAGTACTAGAGTTGGTTGCCCGGTCAAATACAACTGCCATTCCGGTACTCAGTGATAAGGATGGGTATCTCGGTACGATCACATTGGAGCGATTAATTCATAGTTTTGTTGCGGGCAGCTCCTTTGTAGAGCCCGGTGCGATCATCGTACTGGAGATGGACAGGGTAAACTATAGTCTCGCTGAGATTAGCCGCATAGTAGAGTCTGAGAATGGATTGATACTATCGAGTTATATCAGTGAGGGTAAGTCAGATAGCCCGATTTTTGTCACACTGAAACTCAACCTGCAAAACATTCAATTCCTTGTCAGTGCATTTGAACGCTATGGTTATGTCGTAAAATCGTCTTATACAGATACGGACTATGTCGATGTACTGAAAGACCGGTATGAATCATTAATGCATTTTCTGGACATCTGATCACCAATTATCTGCTATGGAAAGGGTAGCTACACTTATTTGAAGTTGTGGGTTAGTCGTGAGTAAAGCATCACTACAGGTTTCGATAGTAGCTCCTGTAGTAAGCACATCGTCGATAAGCAACAGGTGTCGCACTCTTCCTACCGTTTTATTACAGTGTAAAGACTCTTTTTGATTGTCCAATCGCTCCATTCGCCCAAAGTGTGTCTGGGTCTCAGTCAGATGGGTACGTGTCAGGAAGTTGGCAAAACGAACACCGGTCAAATCCGCTATGGTGCGAGCCAGAATCTCGCTTTGATTAAATCCGCGTTTGCGTTTTTTCTCTGCGTGTAATGGGACACAAGTCACACAATCGATTTCGGACATGGGTAGTTTATTTTTGATAAATTCAGCAAAGGTTTCAGCGATACGCTTTGCCAGTTCACTGCGCTGATGGTACTTGATCTTGTGCATCAATTCCTGTATGGGAGAATTTCGGACAAAGTACAGCATAGCCACTGCATATCTGAGCGGTTGCATAGCAATGAGCCGTCTCGTCATCTCATTGTTTGCCGGATCCTGATAAACTGTGAAGTCTATGCCTAAAGCACAGTGAGCACAAAATAATTCATCCTGGGTGGGCACTGATTTGCCACAGGAAACACAAGTAGTGGGGAAGAATATTTCAAGTATAGGCGATAAAAAATTCACGGGTCTGATTTAAAATACTAAGGTAGAAAATTTATTGCTTATGTGCTAATTTTTTAGAAGGAATTAGGTGATATCCGGACTTTACTTTAGGGTTGAAGTTGACGAGATATGGATTTTTTGGTTGAAAGGGAATAGTTGAAATGGGATAATTGAAAGTGGAAAGTGACAATCTCTTGAATATCAAATTTTGCCAAATGGCTTAAAACTGCGACCTTCGGGTATAGAAATATGCGGATACTATTCATCACACATTATAGTGCACTTTTAGGAGCAAACCGCTCGTTGTTGACGCTGGTCAAAGGCTTACAGCAGCAGAAGAATTGTGAAGTCATGGTGCTCTGTCCGTCAGAAGGATTATTTACAGAAGAATTAGCCAGAAATAATTTACCATTTAAAGTATTTCCATATAAAAATTGGGCGTATTCGTACCGTAGTATGAATTTTTATTTATTCCCTGTCTTATGGCAATTATTTAAATGGAAAGAATTGCCTGAAATAGTGTCATTTGTCAGACAATATGATCCGGATCTGATTCATTCGAATAGTTCGGTAGTTTCACTGGGTTGGCAATTGGCTGAAGCACTGGAAAAACCGCATGTATGGCATATACGTGAATATGGATATGCAGATTATTTAATGATGCACATGCTGGGGAACCGGCTTTTTTACCAGAAACTCCAGCAAACTGATCAACTGATCTTCATCTCAGATGCTATCCGCGATTATTACCTGGAGCAATTAACAGGTGATGTCCGGAGTACACGGATTTATAATGGAGTTTTTGATGAGTTAACATTGCAGAAGAGTGTCACGGGTAAAAATTTACTAATCATCGGTATGTTACATCCCAACAAAGGACAGATGGATGCGCTGCAAGCGCTTAAAATTCTACATCCGAAATATCCTGCCTTGAAATTAGTGATCGCGGGTAAAGGTTGGAAATCCTATGAACAGCAACTCAGACAATATGTAGCAGCAAATGGATTAAACGAATGTGTTGTCTTTGCCGGATATGTTGCAGATCCGCAGCCATTGTACCGGGAGGCGATGGCTGTACTCATGTGCAGCAGACACGAAGGAATGGGCCGGGTTACCGCCGAAGCGATGGCTCTGGGTCTTCCTGTCGTAGGCTTCAGGGAAGGTGCGACTCAGGAGATTTTAACTGCCAGTAAAGGAGGATTGTTGTATAGCAGCATTTCTGAACTTGCTTCTCAGATAGAGACATTGTACACTAATCCTGAGAAAGTCACAGAGCTGGGATCCAATGGACAGGCATTTGCTGCGCAGAATTTTAGCAATGATGCTTATGTGAGCCTTGTTTATCAAGTATTTACTGAAACCTTGGAGACCAGAAAAGGGTAAATTTCATATCGTAAAAATGGCAATTTTTTTGCAATCTGTCGAATAGTTGTAGTTTTGGATTTAAATATTTCTATTCGTGAATATTTACAACATTGATATACATGGTCAGGCACTCTCGTTCTTATCGATAGGAACAGGAGATCCTGTCTTATTTATCCATGCTTATGGACTTAGTCCGAATTCATATTTGGATTTTATCGCCGGTTTGCAGGAGGGCAGGCGGTTTATCGTACCTTATTTACCAGGTATAGGTCCTTCCTCGCCATTGGCTGCGTATGGAATGGATAAGATTGCAACTCATCTGGATGCCTTGCGGGAACATCTGGGTATCTACTCCTGGGATATCATAGGTCATAGTATCGGCGGTTATATCGGGGTGGAGATGTTGAGTAAATACCCCGACACGATTGGACGTATGTTGTTTCTCCACAGTTTTTGTTTTCCTGATTCAGCTGAAAAAGCAGCCTCCAGGACCAAACAAATTGAATTTGTGCAAAACCATGGTGTGATGCCGCTCATGAAAGAAACGATAATGAAGCTTTTTAGTGCGGAATATCAGAATAAGAATGTAAAGTCATTTGAAAAAATATTGCTTGATGCCCGTACTTTCCAGCCTGAAGGCGTAAGTGGATTGCTTCAGGCAATGCGCGACAGACAAGATCATAGTACAACTATCAGTCATACAGATAAATGGATCGGATTCATACTGAGTGAAAATGATCAGGCAATCCCGCTGGATAAGAGTCTGGAACAATTAAAACTGCCCCGGCGTTCCATTGTGCATTTTATCAATGATGCCACGCACATAAGCCCGTTTGAGTCACCTGAAAAGTCATCAGCAGCGATTAATGATTTTCTAAATACTAAAGATTGACCTATATCTGAGGCTATGATCAGGAAACTGGATATTTTTATCATACGTAAGTATTTATCTACTTTCGTCTTTACGGCCCTGATATTTACCATGATAGCAGTAGTGATTGATTTCAGTGAAAAACTGGAGAAATTCATTGAGGAGCCGACTACGCTGCATGAGATAATATTTCAGTATTATCTGGCATTTATACCACAGATAAATTGGTTGCTCTGGCCTTTATTTGCACTGATCAGTGTCATTTTTTTTACCAGCCGGATGGCTGCTAATTCAGAGGTGTTATCCATACTCAATGCGGGTATTAGTTACAATCGGTTCCTGCGTCCGTATCTGTTGGCGGCATTGATTATCGGACTTATCCACATGGTAGGAAATCATTTTTTCATACCTATGCTCAATAAGAACAAGATAGAATTCGAAGCAAAATATATCAATAAAGAGGATAATAGCCGGCAGAATAACAATGTACATATCATGTTGTCGCCTGACCAGAAAGTATTCGTACGTTATTTTTCACGTATTGACAGTACAGCAAAAGACATGCGTATTGAGACTTTTAATCAGGATAAATTAACTGAAATATTTGTAGCAAAGGAAGCCCGGTATATTGGCAAGACAAAAGAATGGGAAATGAAGAATATCACCATTCATTCATTCCAGGGACAACATGAAACCATTACAATCGACCCGGTGAAGGCAGTTAAGAAAAAACTTAATCTGACACCCAATGATTTTTACACCATCACGAATTATAAACAGACACTGACTACACCGGCTTTATATTCATTTATCCGGAAAGAAGATGCCCGGGGTACCGGATATCCGCTTGAATATATCATCGAGCTGCACCGGCGCACTGCGGATAGTGCTACAATAATCATTCTAACTATAATGGCTGTATCTGTGTCATCACGTAAGGTCAGAGGTGGAGTAGGATTGCATCTGGCTTTTGGTGTGGCTATGGGTGCGCTGTTTATGGTGATGTCGAAGTTTTCAGTGACCTTCGCTCAGAGTAATATCGTACCTCCGATCATTGGTGTTTGGATACCCAATCTGGTCTTTTTCGCTTTCAGTCTGTGGCTGATGTCGAAAGCACAGAAATAAATTCCTGCAGGTAGTTCAATTTGTGTCATTTGTCCTGAAATGTGATACATTCAGCTAAAGTATTGTATCTGTTGCCTGTTTTGTATTTATTTTTAAACCATATTCGACAAAAGAGATAAGGTAAACAGAGAATCAGGGAATAAATGAACTATATTGATTCCCTGTTATTTGGTTGAACCCATGATTTGTATGATAAAATTAAATAGCCAGTGCGACTGCTCGAAGACGTAAAATTATCATTGTCCAATGTCAAGGACAATTTGCTCAGGTCAATACTGACAATGCTTATTATCGCATTTGGTATAATGGCTCTGGTGGGGATTCTTACGGCTATCGACTCGATCCTTTCTTCACTCCAAAACAGTTTTAGTGGACTGGGAGCAAATAGCTTTGCTATAACCCAATTAGATACCGGATTTGGCCGGAGACACAGAGGTCCAAGACAAGCAGATGGAAAAGAAATCTCTTTTGATAATGCTATTGATTTTCAGGCGGCATTTGAATCTTATGCGAAGGTGGCTGTTTCGGCTACAGCTTTTAGTAATTCAAAGGTGACCTACGAGAGTAAGAAGACAAACCCCAATATTCAGGTCACAGGCATCAATGATCAGTATCTGGATGTGAATGGTACTAACCTGGAGACAGGTCGGAGTTTTTCTTCTGCTGAACTGTTATATGGCGCCAATGTATGCATCATCGGCAAGGAGATTGTCAAATTACTTTTCAGTGGTAACAGTAACTTAGCTATTGATAAAGTAATTACCATCAATGCCAATAAATTTAAAGTCGTAGGGGTACTGACTGCTCAAGGAGCCAGTATGACTTCTACCGGGGACAATTCGATCTATATTCCCTTACTCACCCAACGTAAATACTTTGCTTTTCAAGGCCAGGATTATGATATAAAAGTGGCAATACCTTCACAGGCAAATCTGGAAGACTACATCTCCCAGGCCACTATGATCTTCAGAAATATTCGCAAACTGCGGGTCGTTGATGCCAATAATTTCAGCGTGGAAAAATCAGAAGCGATGATGGATATGTTGAAAGAAAATACCGCCACACTCAGGATTGCGACGATTTGTATCGGGCTAATCACACTCATAGGTGCAGCTATCGGACTAATGAATATTATGCTGGTATCCGTCACAGACCGCACCCGGGAAATAGGTATTCGCAAAGCACTCGGTGCAACAAAAAAGAATATCCTGACACAGTTTTTGATCGAAGCGATTATCATTTGTCAGATAGGCGGACTTATCGGTATTGGTCTGGGCATCCTCGCAGGCAATGCTGTCAGTATGCTTACCGGCAGTGCCTTTATCATTCCCTGGCTCTGGATCACTGTTGGGATCATACTATGCCTTATCGTCGGTCTTATCGCCGGTATTTATCCGGCCTTAAAAGCAGCAAACCTCGATCCGGTAGAATCACTGAGATATGAATAATGCTCGTGAAACTCTAAGTATATTCTAATTACCGCGTTTTTGCAAAAATCAATTCTGAAAATCCGGGTTAAAATAGAAGCATATTATTTATTTTACACTACTGATCATGAATAATAGTACTTACAGGGATACGGACGAAATATAGATCCCGGTTTCCCTCATACAAGATTCCTATGGTATTTTCATCGATTTGAGTTAAGCTGGAATAGCCAAAACATGGCCGCTCATCGATTAATAACTGATTTGCATCCTTCCAGGTCTCACCCATGTCCAGACTGGCTTTTATAGTGATGTCATACCGACCGGAAATGGTATTCGGATTACTAAAAAATAATACTTCCTTTAGCTCACCATTAATCTTTACTTTTGCCTTTATCAGGCTACCCATACATACAGGATCGGGTAATGTGTGGTATGAAGTGCTGTGCTCAAGCCAGGTGCGGCCCATATCTTTCGTAGTTGCTACACTGCGAAATCCACCCCGGTTGTCGCGCATATTAAGCATCAGAGTGCCCGGAGCTGTTTCTACTACTGAACTTTCAGTCGTATTTGATTTTGGTCCGGAGATATTTCCTTTCCAATTTTTACCATGATCATCACTGTATATCAATGTAGAATATGGAATCTTATTTTCATCCCAATACTGTGCAGGAAAGACCAAACTGCCATCCTGCATGGCTATTCCGCTGCCCGGTCCCTGAAAGAACAGTCGCCATGTGGGTTTCTTTACCTGTGGTGTGATCGTACGAGGCTTAGTCCAACTGATACCATCATCCGTACTGGATGAGATGACTATCTGACCTGTCGTGTCAGGTGAAAGGCCCGGCATAGAACCGACGATGGAGCGATTACCCTTGCTCCAGAGTGCGGCGACAACGATTTTTTTAGTGAGGGGATCAAATAGTATAGCAGGATCGCCTACTCCATTATTGTCATGTGGCGGCCCCATGTCCATGATAATTCGCAGATCTTGCCAGGTATTGCCTCTGTCCAGACTGCGACTCATGCCTACGTCGATATCGCCGGGCAGGTCACTGCTGTTCTTATAGCGTGCATCATAAACAGCAATGAGAGTGCCTTTGTCTGTGCAGATAAGCCCCGGGATACGGTAAGTATGTACACCATCTTCACCGGCATGTCGCACTACAGCTCCTTTCCGCCGGGAATAGTCACCCGACTGCACTGTAACCGGATATTTATTTCCTTTTGAATCTATTATTTCATCGCAATGCAGTTCTACTCGTCCATCGATATCTGCATCGACTTTTAATGCAATGCTAAACCAGATAAAATGCACGCCCGGCGGACAATCTGCAGTGACGGAAAGTGTAAAATCCGGAGTTGTTGGATGGTAAGTTGCTAAAAGTTGATTCGTCGAAAAGGGTTCTGCTGCGGTCATATACACCTGGATATGCCAGATAAAGGGCAGCGCATCTTCATTTAAATGGCATTTGAGTTGGGTGACAGGTAGATTATTACCCGTTTGGTTAGCAACGACTACTTGCAGAATTGGATTTTCCGGCATTCCTACCAAAATCGGAATAGTGTGCGGTATTGAAGTGATAGTGACTCCGGATGGTTGTGCGGATAAGGGTAAGGTATAAATACCTGTAATAAAAAGGCTGAGAATAAAGAGGAGAAAAGAATTAATTTGAATTGCACTTCTCGTCATGAATTGCATCGTTTTTTTTAATTATTTTGTTTTTTTTGGTCTAAATATCGATCTTTTCTATGTCACTAAGGATTTCGATAGGATGAGTCAATATTTTATGGACGGGGCATAGATTGGCTATTTGTCCTAACCTGGTAATCTGTGCTTCATCCAAATTGCCCAAAAAGTCCATTTTTCTATGGATGACGGTCTTTTTAGCTTCAGCATCCCATTCGAGATCAATGGCGGTTCTGACTTCGTATAATTGCCATTTTTTTCTCTGTGCATACATTGTGACTGTGGCTGATGTACAGGCGGCCAGTGCTGAAATCAGCAACTCACTCGGGGAAAACCCTAAATCATTGCCTCCATTTTCCGGTGGTTCATCAGCTATAATCTTGTTTCCTGTAGCAGAAGTAATTTCTACTTTATATAATTCGTTTTTTATAATCGATTTTACGTTTGCCATTTTATGATTTTCTTTGATTAGGGTAGGGAATAAATTAGTTATTTTCTCGCAATTGTTTTAATGTTTCACTCCATTTATGCAGTTCAAGTAAGACATTTTTGGCAGAAGATTCGATTTTTTCATCCGGTAGAAAGATCTTTTCTGCATCAAAGTGTTTGGCAAAAAACGGAATATTTACCTGTGCAGTAAGGGGCATCATATTGAGCGCTGACAGCACTTGTTTCAGCATTTGTGTGGAACGCAATCCGGCTGAAATTCCACCGTAACTGACAAAAGCCACCGGCTTATTATGCCATTCGTGAAATAAATAATCAATTGCATTTTTTATTGGCGCCGGAAACCCAAAATTATACTCTCCCAGGACTATAATAAATGCATCTGCTGCTGATATCCGGGCGCTCCATTCTTTCGTATGTTCGTATTGGTACTTCCCCAGGCTTGGATGATTCGGTTCATTAGTAAACGGGAGGTTTATTTTCTCTGGCAAAATTGTAAATCCAATCCGCCACCTTAATCCCGAGACTTACATCTCTGGTAGTGGATGTGATTATTTTTAAATTCATATTTAATTATTAAAATAAAAGCGCAGTGCAAAAAATGTTTCATTATAAACTCACAATGGCTCCCAAAGTTCAATTTTATTCCCTTCCGGATCCATTATATGCACAAATTTTCCGTAGTCATAAGAGGCAATTTCGTCCAGGACCGTGATACCACTTTCCTTTAGCTTTTCGACCAGGCCTTCTATATTCTGAACCGTATAATTAATCATAAACTCTTTCTCTGAAGGCGAGAAATAGTCACTGCCTGTTTTAAATGGCGACCATTGGAGTTGCAATACTTTATCGGGATTTTCTATATTCCGGGACTCAAATGTAGCACCCCATTCAGTTACTTCCATACCGAGATGGTCCGAATACCATTGGCTAAGGTTTTGTTTATCTTCTGCAAAAAAGAATATACCCCCAATGCCCGTCACTTTGGGAGTTTGGTTTTCATACTCATTTGACTGATTATTCTTTTTATTGTCCATAAGGTATTAAATGTTTATTCGCTGTAAGTTAAGCTTTTTTCGGCTCATTGTGGCATGCACTGCTACATTTACAATAGTACTGTGCCCGGCAGATTGTAATTTAATTTTTTGATTGGATTATATTATAGAAAATCGTAATATTGTAACAAAATTTTCAGCCAATGAAAAAGTCAAAAGTAGCAATTCTGGTAGGGGGTGACAGCGAAGAACGGGTAATCTCTGAGATGAGCGCTTCCACTGTATTTCAGAACATGGACCTCAGTGTGTTTGATCCACGGCTAATAGATATACAGGGCAATGACTGGAAGGACGTAGCTACCGGAGCTCAGATCGATAAGAATGACTTCAGTTTGATACTTGATAGTGCGCATTGGCGTCCGGATGTAATCTTTTGTGCCATTCACGGTTCTCCATTGGAGAATGGACAGTTGCAGGGCTATTTCGACACATTGAAGATACCCTACACCTGTTGTGATGGTTTTACATCTGCACTGACTATGAATAAGTATGCAACAAAAAAGTTGCTGCACAGTCTTGATCTGCCGCTGGCTGAAGATTTGCTGTTCCAGCATGCAAGCCGACCAGATGATGCGGTGGTACCTTTAATGGTAGAAAAACTGGGTCTGCCAATGTTTATCAAACCCAACAAGCATGGTTCCAGTTTCGGCGTGACTAAGGTAAAAACAGCCGGTGAAGTCATGCAGGCGATCAACTATGCCTTTGAGTTTGATGATGAAGTGTTATGCGAACAATACATTTCCGGTAGGGAATTTGGCAATGGTGTATATCAATACCTGGGAAAGACAGTAGCCCTCCCACCTACAGAGATCATCCCGAAAACCGATTTTTTTGACTATGCAGCAAAATATGAAGGTGCATCCACCGAAGTGACACCGGCAGATCTAAGTACTACACAAACTACAAAAATCCAGCAAACTGCCATGCAGATATATGACCGTCTGCATCTCTCGGGTTTTGTCAGGATTGATTTTATTTTGCATGAGGATCAGTTTTACTTACTTGAAGTCAATACAGTACCAGGACTCTCTCCAGCCAGTATCGTACCACAGCAGGCCAATGCAGCCGGCTTCACACTCACTGAGTTTTTTAGGTTGGTGATAGAGGAGGCAATGGCGGCGACTGAGGCTATGTAATAAAATCAAATTTCACTCATCACTGGCTGGGGTTAATTTGTAGAGTGGTGTGATGTCGCTCTCTTCAGTTGAAAGTTGATAGTTGAAATGGGATAGTTTTTTATAAAAAATGAGAAATTGAAGCTTCATCAGAGCTTACCCAATATGATAATCAAATAACAAAGCCTGGTGTAGGTTTCCCGACTTGTCGGGATATGCTCAGCTTATACTACACAAATTTAATCTATGAAATGCCAATATTAGCCAGCTTCCACTTGTGGCAACTGAATAGTAAAAACTGTTCCTTTGCCGGGCATGGTCTTTTTGATAAATATGCGCCCACCATGATAATCATCGATGATACGACGGCCCAGGGACAAGCCCAGTCCCCAGCCGCGGGATTTGGTGGTGAATCCGGGATTAAAGGCATTTTTTGCCTGCTTTGAGGTCATTCCTTTCCCAGTATCAGCCAGATCGATGAATACATATTGATCACTACTATAAACTTCACAGCTGATCATACCATTCCCTTCCATAGCATCCAGTGCATTGCGGATCAGATTTTCCATCACCCAACTAAAAAGGTCCTTGTTCACCTTAACCTGGATACTTTTATTCTCCGCTGGATCAGGGAATACATATATTATTTTTCGTGGTGAGCGCTTACTCATATACACTTTTACATTCTCCAGCAGGGTATATATGTTGTACGGAGATAAGACGGGAACTGAACCTATTTTAGAGAATCGATCGACCACTAATTCAAGCTTGGTCACATCATTGCGTAGCTCAGTAAGTATTTCTGATTCTTTATCCTTGCCTTCAGTATAGGTTTTCAGGTGTTCTATCCATGCGATAATGGCCGAAATCGGTGTGCCCAACTGATGCGCTGTTTCCTTTGCCATACCCACCCAGAGGCGATTCTGCTCGTTTTTTCTGGCTGCCGACAAACCCAGATAGCCAATAGCTATAAAAATGGAAAGCAATAGTATCTGTACATAAGGAAAATAGGTCAGCATATTATAGACCAATGAGTTTTTATAATACACCTTCTGTTTTACCAGGGGATTATTGACTACAATCGGCGGATATCCGTCCTGTTTTATTTTCGCTAATTGTTTTTTGATATAAAGTGAGTCCTGATCATAGTTTATACCAAAGTTCTTAGAGTCGATGATGTTATCATGCTGATCAGTCAGGATGGTCGGGATCTTGATATCCATCGTCAATTGGCTGGATAATGAAATATCAGATTCCATATCTGTGGAATTGGCCAGATCTTCGAGCGCTTTTACATACAACTCGACACTTTTCTGTTCACCTTCCTTTAGTTTAGTAGCCAAATAGCTGGTATAGAGCATGGAGATGATCAGTACCAGCATGCCTATAATTACCAGATAGATTCGGTATTTCGTACGAAATTTAAATACGTCTTGCAAAACAATGATTCAAAAACGAATTTACTACTTACTTAGGTATGAAACATCAGCCTATTTAAAATAGATGTCGGAACTAAAATGTTTGTCCACTAGTGCAGACCAACTCCCGATGAGGTGATCGCGCAGAAAACCATGATAGCGCATATAGTTCAGATATGCCTCTCTTGCTACCGGGATAGCTCCCATGTGTGCCAGATGCTCATTGAAGTACTGACAATTGATGACAAAAATACCCTGTGCATACATAAAATGGGCTGCCTTTATCAGACAATACTTACTGGCATTATTGATGTGAGTAAACATACTCTCGCCGATGAATGTATTGCCGATATTTACACCATAAAGACCGGCAACCAGTTTTCCTCCCTGCCATACCTCAAAACTATGTGCATGTCCTCTATGAAAAAGAGTGGTATAGCAAGATATAATACGTTCATCTATCCAGGTTTCCTGCTCTTTTCGCATCAATCCCGCAGCGCAACAGTCTAATACCTGTTCAAAAGCGGTGTCTGATGTAATCCTTAGTTTATCACTGTTTAGCAGACTGCGCATTGATTTGTGGATTTTTACGCGATCTGAAGGAATAATCCACTGTGGGTCAGGTGCCCACCAACAAATATCGCTTTCTTTATTATTCCAGGGGAAGATACCGAAACGATAAGCAAGCATGATATCATCAGGTAATAAGACCTGACCTAATGATAATATATCACCTTCGCGTTCTAAATTCGGGTGTAGGAATGTGCCGTTCCCTGAAGATAAATATAAATCCCAGATATTATGCAATGACAGCAGATAATCCTCTTTCGATCAGTGCTTCCTTATAGGGTTGGAGTATATCTGCAGAGCCGACCTTTACCGCCGCTTTGCCAGTATAGTGGATGATATAGGCTAGTTGCTCTGATTGCTCACTGGAATGACCTAATATATCTATAAAGCAAGTGATTACCCAGTCAAAAGTGATGAAGTCATCATTATAAACGATTAACTCCGAAATATCAGTGGTTGTCACCTCTTGTAATAGTACACTCTCCTCAAATTCAAACATTGATTTTGTCTCTTGTGTCATATCGCCTGGAATTTATCTTTGTTCTTTTATTCAGATAGCAAGTACACTATGATTGATGTACTCTTATCTTTTGTTATTTGTATTAAAAATACAATTTATCCTTCAAATACCAGATACTTTAACAAATATTACTATTCTCTTGATGAGGCATTTGAAAAACGGTGCAAAGTAAAGGAATAATAAACTGATTACCATAAAAAAATTGCTTTTCTTTGTTAATACAAAATCAACAGAGTGGAGACGAGAAAAGCATTCTTTTTGATGCATCTGGCAGTGTTGGCGTATGGGTTTACGGCGATCTTCGGTGCTTTACTGCAGATTGATCCGATCTCATTAGTCTGGTGGCGGATACTAATCACACTGGGGACTCTGTTGGTGATTTATAATCCTGGAAAAAAGCTCTTTCTTCTGTCCAGGTCAGAATACAAGCAGTTGGCCTTATCCGGCCTGGTTATCACTTTGCACTGGATTTGTTTTTATACTTCTATCAAGTGGGCAAATGCTTCAATTGCTGTAGTAGCGCTGGCGACAATGCCATTTTTTACGGCTATTCTTAATCCGCTGATGACACATACTGCATTTGATAAACTACAGATTATCACAGGATTGGTTGTAGTCCCCGGTATGGCACTATTGTTCAATGTGACAGATATCACGATGTGGCCCGGTCTGTGGATGGGCATTCTGGCAGCATTTTTATCCTCATTGTTTACTATTATGAATAAAAAATTACTTCAAGTAGTCCCTATTCGTCCTTTGATTTTTATTCAATTGGCAGCAGGCTTTATTTTTCTGAGTATTTGTATGCCGGTTTTGTACCAATGGGGCTTGGTCTATAACTTTAAGCCTGTAGGGCATGACTGGATATGGATCTTCTCTCTGGCGATATTTTGCACAGCGCTTGCATTTATAGTTGCATCAAAAGCATTGAAAGTATTGAGCCCTTTTGTGGTGAACCTCACGGTCAATCTGGAACCTATTTACGCTGTTTTTCTGGCAATCATTATCCTGAAAGAAAACAAAGAATTGGATTTTGGCTTTTACATAGGCATGGTAATCATTCTGGGTTCCGTATTTTTGTATCCAATGTTGAATAAGAGTAAACCCCGATTAATATGAACCTGCTCTATGACCTAATCGAAGAATATTGTGAGCAGCATAGCTCATCAGTAGATTCTGTAAAACAAGCACTGATAGCGCATACCATAGCCCATCACACCGGCCATCACATGTTGAGTGGATCTTTTCAAGGTGTATTACTGGAGATGATCAGCAAGTCGATTAGACCCAGGCAAATTCTGGAGATCGGTACATATACCGGCTTTTCCGCAATATGTCTGGCTGAGGGCTTGACCGATGATGGTGAATTATGGACAGTGGAGATTGATGACCGGATGCGTGATACACACGCACAGTTCCTGACTGATCCGCGTATCAGGGTTCTGTATGGTGATGTGAAGGAGCTGTGGCCAACGATCGTTGCAACTTTTGATTTAATCTTCATAGATGCGGCTAAGAAAGATTATGAATCGCTGCTGTATCTCTGTCTGGAGAAATTGAATCCCGGTGGCAGCATCTTAGTTGATAATGTCCTATGGAAAGGACGTGTACTTGGTGAGGAAAGCCCAGATAAAAACACAGATGTTATCCGGCAATTCAATGAAATCGTAAGTAAGGACGAACGTTTGCAGAAGATATTATTGCCTGTTCGTGATGGTTTATACTGGATTATGAAAAAATGAGTTTTTCATTAACTTATAGAAAGAATATTCCTTTGGACAGATGGGATGAGCTTGTCCTGCATCATTCTGCAGGTCGTCCGTATGCACATAGTTGTTATCTGGATTGTGTTGCCGGAGGTCAATGGGAGGCAATTATTGATGATAATTTTAACTGGGTAATGCCTTTACCATATAACCGTAAGCTATTTGGATTTAAACAATATTATCAGCCATTTTTTTGCCAACAGTTAGGTATTATCGGGAGTCATTTTCCTGATGTACAAACACAGATAGCGGTTATCAAATTACTGCGCAGGAAGGCTGTTCGCACCCGGCTACAGCTCAATGAAGATAATACTGAGCTGAAGTTCTTGTCAGAAAATATAAAGAAGAATTTAGTATTGAACCTTGATACGCCATATAGTGAAATCAAAGCTAATTATAAACCTGCCCTTCGTCGCAAACTAAAAAAGGTGGATTATACGTATCAGGTAATAAATAGTGATGATAGCCGATTATTCACAGATTGCTATAGTAAGTTTACACTTCCTAAAGTTAGCGGTAGTCTACATCAACGGTTTATCCGCAACCTGATAGAAATGATATTCAAAAATAAATTGGGCGAAATTAACTTTTTGATTGTTGATTCTATTCCGATTGCCGGGCAACTTATCCTGAAAAGTGATAATCGAATCATTAATCTGATGCCCTTTACAGATTCGAAGTACATAGCACTCAATGGGCAGGCAGTATTATTGGATGAGTTAATCCGGCAAAATGCTGGAAAGAACATCTTGTTGGATTTTGAAGGTTCGGCGCATCCGGGCATTGCCCAATTTTTCCGAAGTTTTGGATCTGAGAATCGTCCGTTCCCTATATTGAATATACGGTAAACTTAACATCAGTAACAGTTATACCAATCGGAAAATGATTTGACCATTCAATATCCTTGTTTCACCCCTGCACCCCTAAATGGGACAAGAATATAAAATGGTCAAATCTTAGTCATTTTAGTATAATTACAGCTGCTTTGAATTGTGTTTAAAAACTATTTTAATAAAGGATGAATACGCTTATAATCACCAGATTAATTAATCTTCAGAATATTTTTAATTTCCTTAGTTGTCAGACCAGTGATATTTTTAATCATAGATAGTGCGATGCCATTTGCATGTGCATTTATAACTATTTCGGTTTTGCTTTTTGCTTCACCTTCGGCTATTCCTTCAGCTTTACCTTCAGCTTTACCTTCAGCTTTACCCTTTGCTATTCCTTCAGTGATTATTTCATTATAAAAGGTCATGGTCTCTGATTTTATCGGTTCTTGAATTTTGGAAATAAATGTATTAAATTTTTGTTTTGAATCAATGTATTTGAATAGATAAACAATCATTGGGTTGATATAGTTTCCATATTTGTCCGGATCAAGTCTGGTGAATACTCCGGTCAGAACAGAGACGTCTATATTTTGCAAAAATTGTAAGAGTTGAATTTGCAATGCTGTATATAGCAGACTATTGCCAATAGCCGCAATTTCATCTGCTGATTTTATCTTAAGATCCGCAAAAATAAATTCAAATGTCGGGATAAATTCTTTCAGGCCAACAGGAACATCTTTAAAAAACTCTGCAATGCATCCCGGTGCCCATGTTTGTTTTCCATGATAATAGATGACAGGGATTATGAGACTTAGCTTTTTCTTTTGTGTTATTTGACTTCTATAAGCCATAGCTACATATTCCAACAATTGAAAGTGAATAAATTTATCTTTCTGCGATTTCAGCTCGATTAGAATTGCGATTGTGACTTTCTCCTTTGACTTCTTAACAGGAACTTCAAAAAGCAGATCTGCAAAACGTTGATTCATTTTTTCGTCGATGAACGAAGTTGAATCCAGTATAAAAGCATCTGTATCCAGATGGCTGATTATAGCTGCTGGAAGGAAAGTATGCATGAAATCAATGGCTGCGCCCCGATCTGACAATATTTTTTTTTAGAAATGTATCATGCGTGATGTGCGTGGGAATAGGTTCGGGCATCTGAGTAATTTTTGTTTCCAATCCAAATATAGTAAAGAAATGTCACAATTCCTTTTTTTATATCAAAAAAAATTAACGGTGGATTCAGATTCTAACTAATCGCCTCATATAAAGATTGATTTCCGGTTTTTTCGTTAATCTTACAGTCTGAAAAATGTAGTTGTTCATTAGATTGTCTATGACCCATAGTTTCAGATAAATAACTCGCTTATAATTTAAAGAGATGGCAATTTTATACTTTTTATTTTATTATTTGTTATTAATTCCATTATCCTATTTGCCTTATAAGGTTTTATACCTTATTTCTGATTTTTTATATGTTTTATTATTTTATATTTTCGGATATCGAAAGAAGGTAGTTGTCCGAAATTTGCGAAATTCATTTCCAGACAAAAGCAAGGAGGAGCTGGATGAAATTATGCGTAAGTTTTATCACCATTTGTCAGATATTATCATAGAGAGTCTTGCAATATTTACTATTTCCAGAAAAACAGTTCATGATCGGATGAAATATATTCCGAATGAAACAGTTCAGAGATATTATGAAGATAATAGGAGCATAATCATCTCCGGTGGTCATTATAACAGTTGGGAATTGTTTGCTTTAGCGGTCGATGATGTCATACCTCATCAATCGATAGGTATTTATACTGCACTTTCCAATCGCTTTTTTGATAATAAAATGAAAAAAAGCCGGGAAAAATATGGAATCGAAATGATTTCCACCAGAGAGATAATCCATAATTTAGCACAAAGAACGCATGAGCTAACCGCTCCGATTTTTGCGATAGATCAATCTCCGGGTAATCCTCGCAAGAGTTACTGGTTGCGATTCTTACATCAGGATACGGCAGTCGCTTTTGGGACTGAAAAAGTTGCTAAAAAATACAATTTACCGGTTTATTATTGCCGGATTAATAAGATAAAAAGAGGATATTATACATTTGAACTGGAGTTGGTATCTGATAATCCGGTTGATACTGATCATGGATTTATTACTAAGCAAGTAACCGCTATGCTTGAACAGGATATTATCAATGAACCGGAATATTGGTTATGGAGCCATCGCAGGTGGAAACACACGAAACCAACTGATTTATCAAATCAATAAGTCATTAGCTGAAAAAGCAGTCAAGCCATATTTTTTTTGTACCCATTTCGCAGTATATTCAGCTGGTTCTTTACCGAAAAACAGTGCAAAATCTCCTCCCCAGGCGCCACAGGATTTAATTGCTCCTTTGAAGTCTTTAAATTGGTGTTGATGGATGGGAGCGGCATTTATTAATTGACCGATGGCTGATTCATGTTCATGGATTGCTTCAATCATTGACAAAGGGTCATTCCCATAAATTAATTCTTGCGTAGCCTGATTTGCTCTTTTGATAATTGACTGAAGTAAGGATTCATGTTCAATGGCTCTGAAGCTGCGCAATGCCTCTGGTGTTGATGCTTTTTTGCCCTGCCATACAAAACAAGCGTGATGGTCGAAATATTCATTTTTTTGTAATGGAATAATTTCATGTGATTTCTCTACAATGCGATATAGGATTGGTGACTCACTGATAGCGCAGGCGATGTCGTATCCGGACCCACCTAATATTTCATGTTGTACTGCGAAGGGATCGGTATTCAGCCATTGACTTATTAATGCTATCAGAGTAGAGCTACTACCTAATCCCCATTCCTGTGGCCATTCCAGGCGGGTTGTTACTTGTAGCCCTTTTTCAAATATTGAATTATCTCCATTTAATTCCACATTCAGTGTGAGGATTTCGGATAATGTCTTTGCAACAGGATTTTTGGAAATCGCTAATTGTATCTTAGGACTATTCCAATCAAATGTAAATTCAAACCAGGGTTTACCCTGATGGTCCAGACTGATCCACTTTAACTTACCAGGTTGATGAGCTGTCTGCACCACCAGGCTTTGTGTTTTATTCGTAGGGCGGGCATAGCAGTCGGCGCCTTTTAATACGATGTATTCGCCTGTAATCATGATTTTACCCCGGGCATGAAATTGTAATTCACTCATTTTCATTGAGCAATAACTCCATTGTTGCTGCGAAGATTATCCAGAAAATTTACTACATCGGCGTACGAGATAGTCTTATCGGCAAAATGCGCTTGAATTGCTGCAAATTCTTCAGTAGTGGCATTCAGTTGCCAGGCAATATTTTGCAGATGCATACGCATGTGTCCCTTTTGAATACCCGTAGTCACTAATGATCGTACAGCGGCAAAATTCTGTGCCAAACCTGTGGAAGCAAGGATCATCATTAATTCATCTGCCGATGGATGACCTAATAGTTCGAGTGATCGTCTGGCGATCGGATGTAGTTTGGTCAGGCCGCCTACAGTACCTATGGATAGTGGTAACTCAATACGGAAAGTAAATATATCATTATCGATCGTACATTCTGACAGTGAGCTATACTTCCCGGAGCGGGCTGCATAGGTGTGTCCTGCTGCTTCGATCGCCCGGAAATCATTGCCTGTGGCCAGGACCAGGGCATCTATCCCGTTAAAAATACCCTTGTTATGTGTGGTGGCTCGGGATGGGTCAATCTGTGCGATACGTACTGCCTTGTAGAAGCGGTCTGCAAATTCATCCGGAAGCATCCCATTAATTTTGCCCAATGCTGATATGGGACAAGTGACCCAGGCTTCAGCTACACATCGGGGTGTGTAATTAGACAGGATGCACATAATGGTTTCATAATAGGTTGTTGCACTCTCTGAAATCTCTGGCGAATAAATCCATCGCTCCAGAATCTTTGAACTCGATTCAAGTACCGAATTGATAAAATTGGCACCCATTGAATCACAAGTATCAAAATAGAGCGTCAGTTTATAACTATCCGGTTCTTCATTACTCAAATCCTCAAACGCCAGATCCAATATACCTCCGCCCCGCTCATCCATGCGACGGGTTATATCTTTGCATCCGGATTTAATTTCCCCGAGTAATGCCTGTTTATTATTTTCTAATACCTGGAAATTACCTTTAAATAAAAAATAAACACTTCCCTCCTTGATCCGGCTGATGACCCGGGCGTGAAAGCCACCCCGCTCTGACCAGAATTTAGCGGCATTGGAAGCTGCCGCTACCACACTGCTTTCTTCTATGACCAGTGGAACAGCATATTCGCGCTGATTGATGACAAAGTTCGGCGCTACACTATAGGGCAGAATAAAGTTTGAAATGGTGTTTTCACTCATTCCATCGATGATCTTTTGCTCATCTTCGTCATGATGCCAATAGCTCACCAACTCTTTCATCACCAGCTCCGGATCTTTGAAAAAATTATTGACTATCCAACCTAATTTCCCACGCTTGGAAAGTTTAGAAAAACCACTAACTTGTTTGCTCTTCGACGGTTCTTCTTCCATTATTCTCTCAATTTTAAGTAAGACCGGGCAAATCGGAGCCCGTTAATCTGTCCTTCTACATATTGTTCCAGTGATTCCTGTCCGAGTACAGCTTGTTTCAACATGTTACTTGCCTGGCCGATGATCGCAGGTGCCTGGATCTTTTGCATGCAATAATAACCATCCAGAAAGTTTTTTACACCTCCGGATATGATAAACTGCCGGCATAAGGTTTCATTCTTATCCAGTATATTCCGGATATAACCCGACATTTCAACAGCGGTATGTCCGGTATGAATTAGTGGCTCCAGGCTTGCCTTTTCTATCCCTGAATAACGGAGCAATTCAATAGCACCAAAGTTAGTGCCCCCATGTGCACCAAACTCGAGGGCAGCTAGAGGTAGTTCCATCAATGCTTTTAGACTACGAGGACCTATCCCCTGACCTACTTCTTTGACGATGACAGGAAATCCAATATGGTCCAGCACCTGACGTATAGTGTCAATGGGCTTCCAGCGGATGATATCTCCTCCTTTTTGCAGCCATTCCTGGACAGGATTGATATGAATGATAAGCCCGTCACCTTCTATCTTGCGTATTAACTCTTCGATTACCGGCCATTGCTTTTGGGAAACTAATTCCTCTACCTGTGCTATACCCAGATTGGCAAATAAAGGTAAATCATCACCGATGAATTTACGTAGTGCAAAATCACTCAGGTGTTTGTCTGTATAAAGTAAACTTCTGCATGAGCCTAGTCCCATTCCCATTCCAAACTTTCCTGCGACAGTGGCTAATGTGCGGTTGATCTCACCTGCTCTTTCAGTACCACCGGTCATGCTGGATACCCAAAAGGGCGCCCGCATTTGTTTCCCAAGAAATGTAAAAGGTTCCAATGCTGTAGGACATGCCGTGATCATCGGCTCATAATCAAAGCGTGTATCTGTCCATCCGGATTGAGAAGATGGAGTCAAAGCCAAATCGATATGATCTTCTTTCCTATTTTCCGGCGTAAGATCCGCCTCCGCTGATATATTACTATTCTGCTCCAATGCCCGGTAGTATGCTACAAATATACTTTATGCTTTTGATTTGGTTTGAAACATTTGAATTAGGTCCAATAATGATTCTAATTTCAGGAGCGATTCTTCATATTCAGCTTCAGAATCAGATAATGCAGTGATCGCACCTCCAGCGGATATTGAAGCTTTTCTGTTTACGCTATCGTAGATCATTGAACGTATGATGACATTGAAATCCCAGTTGCCCTGTGGGTCACAATAGCCGATAGTGCCGCTGTACAGCCCACGCTGTCCCTGCTCATAGCGGGAGATTAGTTGCATGGCACTTACCTTAGGTGCGCCAGTCATCGAGCCCGCCGGAAATAATGCTTTTAATATGTCTGACATTTGCATTTCTGACCGCAAGTGACCGGTGATAGTGCTTATCATCTGATTTACAAAGCGGAAAGGATAAACACCACAAAGCTCTTCGACCTGTACTGTGCCCGGTGTACAAATCCGGCTCAGGTCATTGCGAATCAGATCGACGATCATGATATTTTCAGCACGTTCTTTTTCATCATGCTGTAGCTTTTCGATTTGATGTTGGTTACCGATCGGGTCCTGCATTTTACGGTTTGTACCCTTGATAGGCTGACAGATTAACTTTTCACCTCTTCTGGCCACAAAGCGCTCCGGACTAGCACAAAACAGGTGTGTGTGGTCTTGTCTATACCAGGCGGCAAACGGAGATTGAGATTGGGTATTCAACAGATTGTAAAAATGGTAGGGATCCACATTAAAATTTTCCAAACGGATTTCATGGCAATAATTGATCTCATATATATTCCCCAGATGAATTTCCTGAAGTAATTTTTTTACCTGAGACAAATACCTGTCTTTAGTGATGCCGCTTTGTTTAAAAGTCAGGTTAGTATCGCTGTTTGTAGTAATGTTTTTTACACGATTTAATTGATTTGTCAGTGTTTCAGGATCACCGATGCATTTGTGTACCTTAGTGTTACCAGTATCATCTGATTCTATGACTGTATGTGGGACAAAGAAGTGTAAAACCGGCAGGGAAATAAATGAATCTTCATTGTGAGGTATTTCTTCAAGTAAATGTAAAAATTCATATGTGATATGACCCATGACCCATTCACCCGAATGGCGCTGTATGAATGCATCCAGTACCGGAAAGTCATGCTCAGACTGTATCGTAATCGAATCCACACTTCCGGCAGCCATTACTGTCTCATACTGATGATAAGGATCATTTCTATGGTCATTACTTTGCATGATCATACAGGCAGGTTCATCACGAAAGTGAGTCGCAAAGGCAGTGCAGAGTTCGGTAGCGGTCATTCTATTTCCAACAATTTAGTAAAATATTAACTAAAGATTCACAAAATCAATATTACTTTCGTTCTAACAAATATGGATATTTTTAAATAAATCAAATAAAATCAATTTTATGAAAAGAAGTTATTACTATTATCTCCTGTTCTTAACACCTATTTTACTCAGCTCATGCTCGATTGCTAATTCTTATCACTTCCCCCGACAAGAAGTGCATTTCCTGAAGAATAAGCAGGAAGGTAATATTAGCGGTAGCGTGGATTTGAATTCAAATACACTGGGTCTGGATGTAAATGGTGCCTATGCTTTTTCCAATAGTGGTTTTTTAACCGGTGGCTTTAATGTGTATAGTACAGCCAGTCAGTTAGCAATTTTTAAACATCTGGGACCTGTAGATGATGATGGTTACAATAATGATGATGTGGGTTTTGACTTATCCGGCGTTTCAGGTCGCTTTGGCCTGGGTACTTATCGCAACTTTGGACGTGTGGGTTATCTGGAAGTAAGTGGAGAAGTTGAAATGGCTTTTAACTCGTTGGAAGCTAATCAACCAGTCGTGAATCAATTAAAGTCAGAATGGAATTATAATCCATTCAGTCTGGAATGTAATTTTGCGGTGGGTGGTAACAAACCGAATATCGGAATTGCTTTTGCTATGAATGTCAAATACGTCAATTTTGGTGAGCTTGTACCTTTTTATTACTATGGTGGAAGGGATCAGATAGAAATAAATGATTATGTGCGGGCTAATATTTATATCACTCCTTCATTTTGCCTGAGAGCCGGGAGTGGCCCCGTGAAGGGCTTGTTCAATGTGGGATTTTGTGCACCGATCACTGAAGATTTTGAAGGTGAACCGGTATTTAAGTTAAGCGCCGGTGTGGCGTATGTTTTTGGGCGCAAAATAAGCAAGGAAGAAAAAGAAGAAAGAAAAGCAAGGCGTATGGACAGAGAGAATATGTAATCAATTCTGCTATTGATTTCCTTTTATTCTCTAAGGAAAATATGCTATACTAATCGTATTTGAATTTAACCTTCTGATATCCTTGTTTGATTCCTTCACCCCTGCGTGGCCAAGGATATCAGATGGTCTTATCTTAGTCCTGGAAGTATAAATAAGAAAGGGTTCTTTGCTATCTTTGTTCCGGCAATGAGCTGCCAAACAAAGTTTCCAAATGGTCATTTTTATGGAAGAACATTGTATGGTCGAATGGTCAATAAATATTCGTGTATATCTATAAAATATCTCAAAAATACTTTCAACGCATTGCAATACTACTGTCTCTCGCACTATTTAGTATGACATGCTTTCGTTGGATAGTGGCGTATCTCAAGTAATTATCGCAGTACCTTCGTACTAATCAGATGCCCCGAACTTGTTTTTGCTACCAGAAAATACAACCCCGGTAATAATCGATTAACTGCTATTCCTTCACTCATCGGGAAATGATCGGAATGCAGAATGTGCCGGCCATTTAAATCGTAAATGTCTACCTGCGTAATTATCGCTGTGGTAATGATATAAAGCCTGGAGCCAATAATACTTGAGGAAATAGTACCTGATTTTTTAATCTGATTTAATTTAAGTTCGATATTCACTTCGTGGGCTCCTGCATCGATATTGTTATGGTTCAATCGTTTTACAATACTGAGCGGACGTCTATACTCGTACTCCGGTGTAAGAACAAACCCACCTGTTGTCGTTCCCGCTGGGACTCCTGCGTTCTCGGCCGGTGCATTTGGATATATATAATATTCATAGGATTGGATTTCATAAAATCCTACACTATCAGTCCCGGGATAAAATTGATTGCCGGCGGTATCGATTGTGGCCGCGGTGCCATGGTAAAACAATCCGGCTCCTGCAAAAATATTGTTATAGCACTTGAATAGTGCAGTACCTTCTTTTAAGTCCACAAAACTGCCATTATTTTTTTCATTGACTATCGTATTGTTGATGAGGTAAACCTGATGTGGAGCTGCATTTTTCAACCCTTCCAGACCATAGCCTATGATGTTGGAGTTTTCGCTCTTCGGTCCCTGCTGGATGATATTACCCATGATGATAGCTGTGCCACCATTGGGCAGATCTATTTCCCGACTAGCTGTACCGGTGGCTTCATTACTCAATTGATTGTAGAGAATAATATTTACATAAGCCCGGCTTTTCAGCTCATGACCTATCTTAGCATGATGAGAATAGTTGCCTTGGAAGATTAGTGTATCAATATTGCCTATATATACATTGTGCGAGTATCCATCGCCATAGCCCTGATGGGCAAACTCACAGTATTCGATCTTTACGGTACTGGGATGGTATTCGCCACCTAATATTCCCATCTCATTTTCATGAAAATAGCAATGCCGCACAGTGAGATTTAAACCCTCATATCGTATTCCGGCGCCATTTTTGTCCGGGACTGTGCATTCAGAAAACTCGATCCATTCCACTGTTACATTATTCCCGGCAATCACCCAGATTGCTTTCCCGCCATAGCTGGCACCATTGGATTTCAAGTGAGCGTAACCATCACCCACTCCACGAAGTAACAAGTTATTTGCTGACCATCGTGCTACATCTTCGGGATATACACCTGCGTCTATATCGACAGTATCACCGTTTTGAACTAATGTGGATACCTGGCTGGGTTTCGTGTAAGCGTGGCTGCTTCCGACCTTCCAAACCTTAGCATTTATACTTTGTGCCCAAATAAATTGAAGTACTAAGAGAGTTAAAGCAATTTTTATTTTGTGCATTTGTTTTTAATATTATTAATTATAAATGAATTATGCAATAGTTATTAGAAAATATTGGTCACTTTTAAAAATCTCTTACAATATCTTTTGAATCGTTTCTCGTCCATAGTTCGAGATTAGGTTCGATAATCGGTGGTGTGAAAATTAAAATATACGCCAGATAAAAATACAGACCGATAACTAAGCCCACCGGAATCCACCAGGGCATCATATCAGTACTTGGATCATTAATAGTAGCATTAGGGAATAGGAAAAAATGTCCTATCCATCCTGCAAGTAGGATGATAAAAAGTATAAGATAATTCCGCTGTAATCGTTGTTTGATTGCTTGTTTCATCGTGATTTTGAAATGTGGAGATAGCAGATCAGCGGCCACTAATGAACCCCAACTTTCCGTAGGACTTACTAAATCTCTCTGTAGTAATGGTTTATAAAAGTTAATCTCTACCATACGCACTCTGTCTTTCCAGACATCAAAATACCTGAACCGTCGGGCTTCTAAAAATAGAAAATTAGCGACGAGATACATTCCTATGATGATACTGGCAGAGGGATGACCTGAGCTGAAAGCAAATGAAAATATACCTATGGTGGATACGATAGCCCAGTTGGTTGTCGTGTCCAGACGCATCCTCCAGGTATTCGCGCGATCTAGCTCAGCCCTGTAGAAATGCGTGATCGCAGCTATATACTCTGCACGGGTGAGCGCATCTGTTTCGAAGACCGGTCGTGAAAATTCTTTGCGTTTCTCATCCATAGTTACAGGGTATATTATTTAAAATAATGAGGCGACAATTTGCCCCATTGAAACAAAAATAGTGAAAATATAATAAGCTATCCTTGAGTTTTACAAAAGGGTGTGTATCACAGATTGTACTTTGATATATATACTAGTTTAACTAAAAAATGACCACCTCCCATTCTTGCCACCTTTAGCCCGTTGGATATCTATCCTACGGGTTGAAGGGGGAAGGGGGTAAACAAGAATGGGGAGAGATCATTTCAAAGTACGAGCAGTAAATTTTAGTCTTCATATCCTTTGTAAAGTTCGGAATTCTTCATATTTTTACGCTAAACCCGATGTATAGTAGTTCTCTTCGGATTTCTAAAAGCAAACTACAATATATAGCAATATTTTATATTTTATTATATCACTCATTATTAAATTTATAAATTCAATTATTATGAAAATTTTACCCTTAACTCTATTTGCAATTTTGCTAAGCTGTATTTTATCATGCAACATCACCAATAATGTACATTTGCCCCGGCAGGACGTACATTATTTTTCAGGTAAAGGAGAATTGAATAGCATAGCCGGTATAGAGCTGAATAATTACAGTACAGGTTTTAATCTGAATGGAAATTACTCCGTAACTAATAATTTTTATATTAATGGAGGTGTAAATTATTATTTTAATTCTAATTTATGGGCAAAGAACATAAGTGAGGGTCTTCGTGTGACTACGAGTGAAGGGTTTGATCTAAAGGGAACCTCATTTCAACTAGGATTAGGTATGTATAGCAATATGAACAATTATAATTATTTCGAAGCGGGCTTTCAATGTAGCAAAGGAAATAATATTTTGAAAACAACTGAATCATCGACGACTCCAAATAAATATGTGTGGAGATATAAACCTGTGATGCTGACAGCTAAAGTTAGTATAGGTAAAAATAAAAAGCGATGTGGAATTTCATTTTTGACTAATATTGACTTCATTCATTTCGGCGAAAAAATACCCTATCAGTATGGGAATTTGATCAATGTAAATTATGGACCGGACAGGGAAATTTATGACAATTACATTTTGAATAGTCTATTTATTACTCCTGCATTATATATTAGAGTGGGAGGTGGACATTTTAAATGGATCTCTTCTGTCGGAATCGCATTTAATTGCTCTGATCTGAGTAAAATTTGTTATCAGGAACCAATTTTTAAAATATGTACCGGCATTTTGTACGATTTTAAATAGCCAATATATTAAATGGTCAAATCATTTTCCAATTGGTATATATTTCGTATTTCACACTTAATTTACTATTAACACCGGTATCGACAATTTATGCCTCACCTGATTTACTGTCTCACCATATAGAAAATCTTTAAATCCCCTGTGTCTATGTGCGCCCATGACTAACATACCCGCACCGGATTCTGTGACAATTCGCACGATCTCTTTTACTCTGTTTTTATACCCCAACCTGACTTCTATAGTGTATCCTAATTTTCTTAATTGTGCAGCATAGGCCTCTAATCGCTGCAAATCATCCCTGCTCTCTGCATCATCTGCTTCGGCACCAAAGTAATGCGCAGCGGCAGTCTCCACTATATGTAGTAAGATATACTTTGCATCTTTGCGACCCTGAGCCAGTGCATACGCAATATTTTTCTCATCGTCATCTGTGAAATCCAGCGAAACAGCAATCTGCCGGATATCAGGTGTGGCCAGATTGGCAAGTTGCGGTATCTCACCATGAATAGCGGAGGTTTTGGTGGATTTATGTCCCTGTGATAAAGGAACCTTTATCATCATGAAGAATAGCCAGGTGAAACCAATAGCCACGATTATCAAAATAATTTTGGCAAATAAATTTCCGGTACCGGCAAATAACGGTGCTACTTCTTCAGTCACCATTTTTACATTTAAGAAAACGAGAATAGCAGCAATCAACCAGGCAGCTAATTTTGTCCAGATACCTATGGCATATTGCCCCATGGTTTTTTTATCACTGACAAAGAAAATTAATGGAATAATCGCAAAACCGAGTTGTGCACTAAGTATGACCTGACTCAATATGAGTAAGGCATCCAGCTCCTGGTCACCATAGATCACGATGACAATCACACTGGGTATGATGGCAATGAGTCGTGTCAGAAGCCTGCGCATCCAGGGATTGATCCGGAGGTTCAGATATCCTTCCATTACGATCTGTCCGGCTAATGTGCCAGTGATGGTGGAGCTCTGTCCGGCAGCAATTAGTGCGATGGCAAAGAGGATGGGAGCCATATTGCT
>CAZGKN010000031.1:0-7831 GCA_964525915.1 uncultured Saprospiraceae bacterium
CCTCGTGCAAGCAACGCGCAGCTCGAGGCTAAAATATGAACACAAAGGAACTCCGAAGGAGTTCAATATTAAATTAAAATCCTAATGTGTTTTAATGAAATTTGATATTCATATAGCTAATATCAATAGGCATTCACAGGTTGTGCTATATTTGCAAACAATAATAAAATAAATATGTATCGTCCAAAGATAGGATTTTCTATAGGAGACATAAACGGTATTGGTCTGGAAGTTATCCTGAAATCAATCACTGAGCCCAGAATAGCCGCAAGAATCACCCCTGTTATTTTTGGCTCCGGGAAGGTGGTCGCTTATCATAAAAACATCATCACAAAGAATGATTTAAACTTCGTGAATTTACGTCCGGATGAACCTTATACGCATGACAAGATTAATGTGGTCAATGTATGGCAGGATAGCGTCCAGATCAACCTGGGTGAGATCAATGAGACCGGTGGTAAATATGCACATCTTAGTCTGGATGCCGCGTTCAATGCTTTAAAAAATAAGCAAATTGATGCACTCGTCACTGCCCCAATTCACAAGAAAGCAATGGAGTTGGCACAATTTGGTTTTCCGGGGCACACCGAATACATCGCCCATGCCTTCTCAAACCATACCCCGATAATGATACTGGCGCATGAAGGCCTCAGAGTAGGGTTGGTCACCGGCCACGTTGCACTGAGTGATGTATCCACTGTGCTTACTAAAGAACTGATTATCAAAAAGGCAAAGTCATTTATTGAATCGCTTCATATTGATTTCGGAATTGAAAAACCCAAACTGGCGATCCTGGGATTAAACCCGCACGCCAGTGACAATGGACTATTTGGCAATGAAGAAGCTGAACTGATAAAACCAGCCATAGAAACATTGAAAAATCTAGGCCATATAGTCCTGGGGCCCTTTGCAGCAGATGGCTTTTTCGGTTCTGCATCCTGGCAGAAAACCGATGGTGTGTTAGCCATGTATCATGACCAGGGTCTGATTCCTTTCAAGGCATTGTCATTTGGCAGCGGTGTCAATTTCACTGCCGGGCTACCGGTCATCAGAACATCTCCAGATCATGGTACAGGGTTTGAGATAGCCGGCAAAAACGAAGCGAATGCGGGATCTATGCGCCACGCCATCTTTGCTGCTATCGATATCGTCAGAAACCGGAATGAATACCAGTATTATCAGTCAAATAAATTAAAGAAAAACCAACTTACTGAAGAACCTATCGAAGGTGATGAATAAAAAAAGTCCAACCGATTAGCATATAATGATGCTCGCAATCTGTTTTTGGGATGAAACCGGTTGGACAGAAACTGAATTTAGGTCTATATTCATTTACTTTCTAGCAAAAACCGTGCCAACTTTTACACAACATTCTTTTGTTCACTGATAAAACTCTGAATAACAAGTACTTATTATTGATAATAAAATATCAATTGAAAGAAACTAATTGCTCATAATTATCAGAAACGGAGTTATCCATCACTTCAAATATTCAAGTTATCAGATATTAGTATTAATTCAATACTTAAAATACAATCAAATATTTATAATAAAATATCAAAAATTAAGCGGAGCATCAATCAAGATGCTCCGCCTGTAATTTAATTTTAAAAATATTAAATCTATTTCTGTACTCCATTTTGCATGTAAGTCCACTGAAGATAATAACTTCCTGCATTCAGTTGACCGATTGAGATTGGATCACCGGAGGTAGTCTTACCCTGTTGAACTGCATTACCCTGGGAATCTATTATGGTATAATCTATTGAACCATAATAATTGCCACCCAGACTGACTATGTCTTTAGCTGGATTTGGAAATACCTGTACATATTCACCACTCCTGGTCTCCAAATTTGGCTGGCCCTGTGAATTATTATCCTTCACCTGAACTAATAATATCTTTGTATCCTGGCAACCCGCATCTGTACTGACAATACAGGCATATAATCCAGCATTCACTTCAGTAAACTTGTAGATGATCGGATTTTGGATGTTCGAATGAAAGCCATTGGGCCCTGTCCACAAGTAGGTTTGACCTCCACTGGCTGTTAAGTATAAAGTACCACCATAAGGCACAGGATTCGGTGTGGCATTGACTAATGCATTAACAGTTTGCACATCGATATATACTGATGCAGACGCTGAACACCCATACTCACTCGATGCTTTGACAGTATAGATGCCATCCATGTATGAAGGAATATTATAGATGATGGGATTCTGATCTGCATTATGATAGCCATATGGGCCTGTCCAGTCATAACTACTGCCTCCACTGGCATACAGATAGGCTGCATCGCCTTCACACACTTCTGGTGTAGTAGTCGAGGCTGTCACTAAAGGCAATGGATGTACCTGCACATTAACCGAGTAGCTTGAAGTGCATCCTCCATACAGTCCGGTAATTACGACTGTATAGATACCACTAAAGGTAAAATTGAGATTAGTACGGGTTGGATTCTGTAAGTTAGAACTAAAGCCTGCCGGGCCAGTCCATTGGTAGGTACCACCACCGGTAGCATGCAGCTGTAAAGTACTGCCTGCACAGGAAGTCGCCTCATCATACCATGCACTTCCCACAGGTGTCTCATTGACTTTTAGATTACTGGAAATTGAAGTAGTACAACCATTCGTTCCGGTAACTGTCACGGTGTATGTCCCAGCTTGATAGAGCTTCACATTGCTGATTACTGGATTTTGCTGAGTAGAATTGAATCCATTTGGACCTGACCACATATAACTCATCCCACCTGTAGCACTTAATTGAACCGAATTGCCAGTACAGGCAGGGTTTGGACTGAAACTGATAGTCGGATCCGGTGTTGGTTTCACTGAAACAGTTACGCTGGCTGTTGAAGTACATCCAAGGCTATTAGTAACCGTCACATGATAAATACCAGCCATAGTCAGCTCCATGTGTCGGCCAAATCGTGATCCATCAAAAGTAAACCCACCTGGGCCATTCCAATGATAATCTACACCTCCGGTCGCATTGAACCAAATCAATTCACCTTCGCAGGCTGGATTTGGTGCTGCTTCGGCTGCAGCATGCGGTAATGGATAGATGGTTACTATAGCGGTATCTGGTTTACCTGAACATCCATTTGCACTGGGTATGATGATAAAGCTCACTGTAACCGGAGAATTTCCATTATTATAAAGCGTACCACTAATATTTCCACTTCCTGACATCGATATACCGGTAATTTGGGGCATATCTCTTGTCCATTGGAAGATAGTACCACTTATGTGACCATTCATCAAAATAGTCTGGATCGGATGTGCTGTACAAATCGCTTGAATAGCAGGAGAAGCGATCACATCTGGTGGAGGATACATTACAGCGATTAAGGTATCGTTAAACTCTTTAGTACATTCGTCAAAAAAAACAGAAACTACAATATTATCTCCGTTTAAAATATTACTGGATACATACTGAGGGTTCGCTCCACTCTGTACTTGCACACCATTTACGAACCAGGTAAATATTGGATCAGTACCCCCTGTATAGCTTGCAGTGAAAGTAACTGGCTGAAAAGGACAACCAGGTAACGGATTCTCACTAAGATGGACATTCACAGATAAGGGGATTGACTGTAACTCATACGCACCCATATCTACATTACCATCAAACACTCTGGGTTGATGTACAACATCATAAATATATCCACCCAGTAATGAATTATCACCCTTATTGATGCAGGGTGAACACGGTTGTAAAGCCAATCCATCATCAGATGTACCCAAATAATTGTCCGGGCCATCAGGATCTGATGCATTTACGAAAAGCGGATCAATATTGCCGGGTATATTGCCATCAGTACTTGAATTAAAGCCTTGAATAAGGCTATTTTTGATTACTGGTGCACTACTATTATTAATTATACCGGATGAATTTCCAAACAGGATAGTATTATAGATATTTGGATTAGAATTGTTTCTATTTTCCATACCACCCCCTCCACCAGCATCGTGGGCCGCATTTGCTTCGAAGGTACAGTTTAATACCGTAGGTGATGATGCATAATTGAATATTCCCCCTCCATCAAAACTACTTGAATTTCCTTCAAAAACACAATTTCTGATTTCAGGGGTACAATTATAATTAGACATTCCACCTCCATCATTATTTGATTTATTACTATCGAAAATACAGCCAGTTATAGAGGACGGAGCATTATCATTACTAATTGCACCACCTGATCCATTAGATAAATTTGCACTAAAATAACAACTATTTAAAACAGGTGTAGTAGAAACATTATACATAGCCCCTCCAACACCGCCTGCCATATCTCTAAGAAAATAACACCAATATAATATAGGAGAATCCCCCCCATTTCGCATCCCGCCTCCATTATTGGAGGCTGTATTATCTTCAAAAATACAATATGAAATTGAAGGTGCGGATTCTGAATCAAACATACCACCGCCATCATCATTAGCTAGGTTAGATTTTATATCACAATTAAAAATATAAGATGTAGAAAAAAAATTATACATCCCACCACCATCATCTGCTGTATTACTTTCTATAATACAATCTAAAATTGATGGAGAACAATACCCATTATATATTCCCCCACCAAAATGAGCATGCCCATTTTTAATAGTAAAACCATCTAAGCTTGCTAATGAAGTGAGACCATTCTGGTCATTCATAATAACATGTGATCCATTTCCTTGCAGTACAGTGGGATTTGCCTCCCAATCACTTTGTCCACGCATAGTCTCAGTACCTACGAATCCGCCATAAATAGCGACGCCTTCTTTCATAACAAATGACATATTCAAAGCAGGTTGGTAAATGCCTTCCTCTACCCAAATTTCATCTCCAGCCGAGCAGGAATCTATTACTGCCTGTAGATTGCCACCTGCAGTAGCCCATGAGGTATAATAACCAGAGCTGGCTCCTCCTACTTTAACATATCTGACTACTGCTTGCAGGTCAGTTTTGATAAATAAGCAAAGTAAAATCAACATTGGCAAAATAACCCAGTGCATCACATCGCTATTATTACCAGATCTTTTAAGTTTTGAAAACTTGAGTTTTTTCATTTAAATTTATTTTAAGATTTAAGTTTTGAAAAAAATAAAGAATTGAAAAAACAGAAAGACCAACCACTATGTGTATTTCGTAAGTATTTGCCCTCTGTTCATTTCTGCTTTACTCTTACAAAGTTCTGCATGTAAACCTTTACGGGCAATAACATATTAATGTGGTTTTACATCGGCTAATTGGGCGAGATTTGGAAATTATAGCATAGCCAATATTCGAGCCAAATTATAAAATTTGATAAAATAAATTAATAAATAAATAAATAAATAAGGCTAAAATAAGCAACTAAATTAATTCTCGTCCAAAATGAATGATAAGATTGATCCGTTCGGATATTTACAATGCTAATTATCTTAGGATTAGGTAATATTTTCAACTAATCCAACCTGAAGTCTGCTTGGCACTATATGGACTAGATTGCTTATTGCAGTACTCTAAATAAGCGAATAAAAACTAATATTAATTTAATGTAAATTTATTTTATCAAATTTCATTCTGTATACACCGACACCTCTACCCTACGGTTTTTAGCTCGCTCATTCTCATTGGCGTTGTCATTCAGCGGTTTAGAGGCACCCATACCAATAGTGGAAATGCGGTCTGTGGAAATATTATTCCTGACCAGATAATCTTTGATCGCTTCTGCACGCTCTTCTGATAGTTTTTGTAAAGCCGCGGGATTACCTATATTGTCCGTATGACCGGAAATCGTCATGTGGATTTTTGGGTTACTTTTCATGACATTAACGAGTACATCCAATTGTTCATAGGAAATATCCCGAATGACCGCTTTCGATTGCTCGAAATAGATATTTTCAAGTGTAAAATTGGCTGTTTTTGTTTCAGGTTCCAGGTACAGTGTAATATCTCTGACCGTCCCCTCACCATTGAATAAGGTATCCAGAAAAATTTCCATTGGCTTACTGATATATCCACTTTTCTTACCCTTGATAATGAGGTTTGGTGAATGTACAAATGAATATACCATCAGTCCATTGAATGTCTGCTGGCTCTTTGTATAATATCCGTCACTGAGCGTTCCGATGGATACTGTAGCATCCATTGGCTGTCCGGTCAATGCATTTTTCACATGCACATACAGTGATTTTTCTCTCAATTCCGGAGCTACCGGATGATAATACACCCGGAAAATATCACTCGATCCATCACGTTTAGAGGTAAAGTACATATACCCGGTAGTCTGATTGATAAAGGGTTGGCTCTCATCATAGACGCTGTTGATCGGCTCTGGCAACAATACAGGGTCAGACCAACGCTGCCATGAATCATCCAAACGCTTTGCAATATAGAGATCATTCCCTCCCACACCGCCTGGCCTGGTAGATGAAAAAAGTAAAAACTGTCCGTCACGGGAAATGAATGGAGTAGATTCCCGATAAGCAGAATTAATATTGCCGGCTAAAGGGAGGGGCGATGAATACAGATTGTCATATACCCGTTTACTGACATATAGGTCATTATCGCCCTTAGAAGAAGGCCGTTTTACAGACAATATTATGACTCCTCCATCACCATTCATCGTCAGATTGACACCTGAATTCTCAGAATAGAAATCATAGATAAACAAGGGCTTCGGAAATTCCCAGTGGTCATGTCCATTCCCTTTGACCGTAGAAAATCCCTTATACATACTACCATCCTTGTAGAATTCATTGATGATAATCAGTTCATTACTCTTTGGTGTCAATGAACACACACTATTCGGTAGTGCACTATTCAACGGATATCCGGGATGATCGATATTGCTAAAAGTCTTACCATCACCGTTTGCGATCCAGATATCCTGATTGAAAATACTGGTACTTACGTCTTGCCGCTTCTGATCACCCATCAGATTAAAAATCTTCGCGAGTTCTTCAGTATATTTTGAATATTCCATCGAACGGCTCAGATCCTTGTCTAAATCATAGAGCGTATGATTAAAATCCGGATAACCTACCCTGGTAAAATACAATGTTTTACCATCCAGTGACAATACCGGATTGATTTCATCATAGGGTGAGTTGATCATATCACCCAATTTCTCTATCTCGTACCGCTCAGGTATCCCGGGGAAAAAGAGCATTCGAAATATACTAATCCAAAACAGAAATACCATAATAATTTTTTTTCTGTCAGCGCCGAAAGGGCACATTCCGATGCAAATATATTAAAAATAATTGTAATATGATTGAAAGGGATGATAAAAAAATAAAAACTGTCTGCAAAGTTAATCAATGCAGACAGTAAAAGATCAAAAACAAAACGAAAACTTTCTTCTATAACTAGTAAAACCTTAATAAAACTCTTATCTCATCTTCACTTTCATCTGCTTATAATCGCCTTCCCGATTTATATCAAATGTAAGTACATCATCAACTTTCGCTTGGGCCAAAACAGTTTTCAGATCAGAAATATTACGAATTTGTTTTGAATTGACTCTGGATACAACATCATTTGGCAATAATCCGGCAAACTGAGCAGATCCACCATCTGACAATTCCAGTAAAACAACACCTGACTTAGCTGTGATACCGTACTCTTCCTTATCACTGGCTGACATTTCATCAATATTGGCTACTACAGCGCCCAATGATACCTGTGGCGTGAAGTTACCTTTGTCTTTGATTATTTTTTCAACGATGGGTTTCAATACATTGACCGGGATCGCAAATGCATAACCGGCGAATGAACCGGTCGGAGAAGCAATTGCTGTATTTATTCCGATCAGATCGCCTCTGACATTCACGAGTGCACCACCACTATTTCC
>CAZGKN010000031.1:7841-25709 GCA_964525915.1 uncultured Saprospiraceae bacterium
TGCAGCATCCGTCTGGATGTATTCCTGATTGACTTCACCATCATCTTCTCCCAGATTAAGATTTCTACCTTTTGCAGAGACAATTCCTGCAGTTACTGTTGAAGTCAGGTCAAACGGATTACCGACAGCCAATACCCATTCGCCTACCTTTACATCATCACTATTGCCTAATGTGATAGGCTTCAGATTATCGGCATTGATTTTTATTACAGCCAGATCTGACTTTGGCAGTGTTCCTACTTTGTATCCTTTAAATGTACGGCCATCATGAAGAGTTACTTCCAGTTTATCTGCGAAATCCACTACGTGATTATTAGTCACGATGTATCCATCATTCGTGAAAATCACACCGGATCCGGAACCGGATAAAGGTCTTGTTCCATACAGAAAAGACCAGGGATCAAAGCTCCTGTCCTCCCGCTGTGAACGTTGATACGCCGCCTGATTACTTTCTGCCGCTTTGATGTGTACGACTGCATCCAGAGACTTATCAGAGGCTTCGACAAAGTCAAATGGCACCTGTGGACCATAACTGGTGGCATTCACCTGATGTGGCGCCGCTTCACTGATAGTAGTGGCAGGTTCCGCATGTCGTGAATCGATGTACTTTACTCCACCGACGGTAACAGCACCACCTATCAATCCTGCTACCAATAAACTAACAAAATTTCTCATTTATATCTCTCTTTATCTTTTTGGTTAAATGATTAATAATTTATCAATGTTTCAATTATTATTCAATGTGTGTATCATTGATAATCTAATTTGTTAACGTTGTTTGCCGGCCATAGTTAATGTCTGATTTAATCATTAACATTTTTTTAACCGCAATAAAAGGAATGGTATTAATATGGGTCAATTAAAATAAAGATAACTATTCACATCAAATACATTTTAATCACGTTTGTCACAATTTTTGCATTATGATTATTCCGTTTATTCCAATTTTAATAGAAATGGGCAAAAATAGCGCCAAACGAATTTTTATTCGTTAACCAACCCAGGGTTAAAACCTCGGCTCTTAAATATTTCACCCATACTGGCTTACACCACTACCAATATTTAGGTGCATTACTATTTTTAATAATTTCAATTGATTTGAGGTGAATAGTTACAAATAAAGTAGCTGTATATAAACCATCAAAATTCAAATAAAGTGGATTGATTCCTCCTTTATTTGATTATACTTTTCAAAATCAAAGGAATACAGTTTAGCCGGGCGATGTCGTACATTATTTTCCTGTTTCTTCAGATCAATCAGCAAGCCAGTACCGAAGAATTTCTTCCTGAAATTGCGTCTGTCAAGGGTAATTCCAAGCACAGTCTCATACAGGCTTTGTAAATCCCTCAACGTAAACTCATCGGGCAGCAGATTCAATCCGACAGGTTCACTCCTGATCCGATCCCGTAGTCTGCGAATGCAGGTATCCAGTATTTCATTGTGATCAAATGCCAGACGATCGATCTGATCTATCTGGTGCCAATGGAGTTCATTATCATCCTTGACCAGTCTTACCTGATCGATATTGACCAGCGCATAATACGCAATGGTGATGACCCGGCCGGCCGGATGTCGGTTGACCGTGCCAAAAGACTTCACCTGTTCCAGATACAAACTATCCAGACCTGTCCGGTCTGAAAGAATACGATATGCAGCAGCATCCAGGCTCTCATCTACTTCGACGATATCCCCGAGCAATGACCACTGACCGAGATAATCCGGAAAGTCACTCTTGATCAACAAAACCGAAAAGTTATAATCCTGCAAACCAAAAATCACACAGTCCACCGAGATTGTCGTAGTATTGCTATCGGCAGTCTGTATGTGCGGCCTGAAAGGCGGTTTAAATATCCCGGAATAACTCTTTGCCACTTAACCTGTTAATAGTAAGTATTCCTTCTTACTTTGCCCACATATTTGGCTAATCGAACGACCTGACAAGTATAGCCATACTCATTATCATACCAGGCATAAACAGTAATGCTCTTGCCATCTTTAGAGACAATAGTCGTAGGTCCATCCACTACACAGGCACTGGTCATGCCTACGGCACTGGTCGAAACATACTCATCTGAAACAGAAAACTGTATCTGATCGGCCAAAGGCCCGGTGAGGCTTGCATCTTTAAATATCTTATTGAGCTCTTCCTTAGTAGTCGCCTTATCAATATGCATGTTGATAATCGCCAGAGAGACATTGGGTGTAGGTACCCGGACTGCATTTCCGGTGATCTTACCATCGAGATAAGGCAGTACAGCCGAAATTGCTTCTGCTGCACCTGTACTGGTAATCACCATATTGATCGCAGCACCACGTCCTCGGCGCGGTTTTTTATGAAAATTGTCCAGCAGATTCTGGTCACTGGTATAGGAGTGGATTGTCTCCACATGACCTTTGATAATACCAAAATTATCATCCAGTAATTTGATCACCGGCACAATGGCGTTTGTGGTACATGAAGCCGCACAGAGAATCTTGTCATCGGAAAGATCTAATACGGATTGATTAACCCCAAAAACGATATTAGGCATGCCTTTACCTGGTGCGGTGAGCATTACTTCACTGATACCGGGTCTGAGGTGTACACTTAGTTCTTCCTTATTCCTGAACACGCCGGTATTGTCGATGACCAGCGCATCATCGATACCATAAGCCCGGTAATCAATTTCTGACGGATGCGCAGCATAGATGAGTTGTACCCTGTTTCCATTGATAATCATCTCCGAACCGTCATCATTTATCTCTACCGATCCACCAAAATCACCATGTACGGAATCACTGCTTAGTAGTGAGGCTCTCTTGCCGGCATCCAGCTTTCTGTCTTTCATCTGTGGCCTGATGACAATTGCTTTCAGTCGCAATTGATCACCCTTGCCTGTCTGATCGATGAGTCGTCTTGCCACGAGACGTCCGATCCGTCCAAACCCATACAGGACCACATCTTTCGGAGTAATCTCATTTCCGATGGTTGTAGAAACATCTTTTAGCCTGGCATGCAGGAAATCTGCCAGGTCTTTATAATTGGCTTTCTCTTGTTTCCATTCTAATGCCAGTGTACCAATGTCAATCTTTGCCTGCTGGAGTGTATCCATTTTGCAAATCTCATTGACAATCGCGAGCGTATCGTGGATATCAATTTTCTCATTGCTGAAATTTGCAGCTAACTGATGGTTTTTAATCAACTGGCTGGGTTTCGCATCATAGACACCTTTTCTAAATAACACCAATTCAATGGATTTATCGAAGCGCAGATCGCCTGCTTTCCTCAGTATATCATAAGCTACCTTTTCCTGTGTGCGCCACTGCTCCAGGTTTTGGTCTTTTTCTCTGTTTTTAATAACTATTTGATCCATATCATTGAAATTTAGTGTGAGGTTTATTTTCGTGCTAAAGATAAAAAAGTGCACCCTTATAAACAAAGATGCACTTTTTATATTTTCAAATATTCCTAATCTTAATGTCCCAGATAGTGTTTGAGTAACTTACTACGGGAAACTGATCTTAATTTATTGATTGCTTTATCTTTGATCTGACGCACACGTTCACGTGTCAGACCGAATTTATCACCAATGTCTTCCAGTGACATCGGATGATCGATACCGATACCGAAATACAATTTTATCACATCACACTGCCGATCGGTGAGTGTACTCAGAGAGCGCTCTATTTCACGTCGCAGTGATTCGACATATTCCAGTGCCGAATCTGTATTCGGAGTACTGTTATTCTCCAGTACGTCGATCAGTGAATTATCTTCACCATCTACGAAAGGCGCATCCATCGAAACGTGTCTGGCAGCGACACTCAGCGTAGTCTCTACCTCTTCAGTCGGAATCTCCAGGATAGATGCCAATTCGTCTGCTGACGGTTCACGCTCATATTCCTGTTCCAGTTCTGAAAATGCGCGGTTGATTTTATTGAGCGAACCCACTTTGTTGAGTGGGAGTCGGACGATTCTTGACTGTTCCGCAAGTGCCTGCAGGATAGATTGTCGGATCCACCAGACCGCATAAGAGATAAATTTAAAACCACGTGTCTCATCAAATCGTTGTGCAGCCTTGATCAGGCCGAGATTTCCTTCATTAATCAGGTCACTGAGTGACAGACCTTGATTCTGATATTGCTTTGCTACTGATACTACAAATCGCAGATTACCTTTCGTCAGTTTTTCGAGTGCTTCCTGATCACCTTGCTTGATCCGTTTGGCCAGATCTACTTCTTCCTCCGGTGTCAGCAAATCCACCTTGCCTATTTCCTGCAAGTATTTCTCGAGTGACTGACTCTCTCTGTTAGTAATCGATTTTGTAATCTTTAGCTGCCTCATATTTTAACTTATAGGTTATTATCTAATTAAATGAATATCAGTGAATTTTGTTTCGACAATTGTGTTAAATGGCTATAAAATATCTTCAAACCCTATTTAAAAAATAAAGTTCAAAAAAAACACCGTTTTAACTTTCCTTATCCTGAATTGTGCTTATCCTGCAATAATAACAATCGCCTCAGCAGGCTTATAAATAACCACACTTTAAAAAAGTTGTGAAAATGGCTTGGTTTATATTAAATATTTTTATTTTGCCGCCCAAATTTATGTTCAGCTCTGATGAAAAAACGACAATTTGAAATAGAATACTTGTTCAAGGCTTCACCGACAATTATTTACCAGTTTCTGACTACACCGGCCTGTCTGGTACGTTGGTTTTGTGATGAAGCCGATATAGAGAATGATTTATATACATTTTCCTGGGCAAATTCAGACGAAACCGCCGAGTTAGTAGATGACTATGAAGATGAGTTATTGCGCTTCAGATGGGAAGATGCGGATGATGATAATGAATTTTTGGAATTTCACCTGGACACGTCACCAATTACGGGTGAAACAATACTGAAAATCGTGGGATGGGCATTACCGACAGAATATGATCTGACCATTGATTCATGGAATAATCAAATTAAGAATCTGAAGAAAGCCATGGGTGAAAACTAATCACTGATCTTCAAAAACAAAAACAGATGAGCGAACATAAAGAACATTTCAAACAATCATTGGGATTGGTTGATGCTACAATGTTGGTAGCAGGAAGCATGATCGGATCCGGCATATTTATCGTTACTGCTGATGTGACACGGAATCTGGGTAGTAGTGGCTGGGTGCTCCTGGCCTGGGTCTTAGCAGGTGTGATGACACTCATCGCAGCATTGAGCTATGGCGAACTAGCAGGTATGTTTCCGAAAGCCGGTGGACAATATGTATATCTGCGCGAAGCATATAATCCTCAGATTGCATTTATGTATGGCTGGACCATGTTTGCCGTCATACAGGCTGGTACAATCGCTGCAGTAGCAGTGGCCTTTGCTAAGTTTAGTGCTTTCTTTATTCCCTGGTTTGGTGAGGACAATATTTTATTTCACATCGGAGGTTGGAAAATACAAGGTTCACATATTTTAGCTGTACTAAGTATCTGGATACTGACCTTGATTAATCTCAGGGGAGTCAATATGGGCAAGATCGTACAGACTACTTTTACGCTGGCTAAAATTCTGGCTATTTTCGGGCTTATCGTACTGGGATTATCGCTGGCTTTTAATGCCGAAGTCTGGCAGGCTAATTTCACCAATGCATGGCAGGCAATGAAATGGGATGGGAATCAATTTCAATCGATTTCCGGATCGGCGCTTCTGATAGCTTTAGGTGCGAGTATGGTAGGCACTTTGTTCAGCAGTGATGCCTGGAATAATGTCACGTTTATCGCCGGTGAGATAAAGAATCCGCAACGGAACATTCCGATGAGTTTGTTTTTTGGCACTATGATCGTCACAGTATTGTATTTACTCACAAATATCTCCTATCTCGCCATGTTGCCCTTACAAGGTGATCATGGAGCGATGGATGTATTCCATGCAGGAATAGCTTTCGCTAAATTTGATCGGGTAGGTTCAGCAGCAGCCTCTATGATATTTGGTGTAGCAGCAGGCGCGATCATGTCTTCACTGATCATGGTTTCTACATTTGGGTGCAATAATGGTTTGATACTTTCCGGCTCCAGGTTATATTATGCGATGGCACAGGATGGATTATTTTTCAAAAAGGCAGGCACTCTAAATAAAAATGCTGTACCTGCATTCGGGTTAATCGTACAAGGTATCTGGGCATCATTACTCTGCTTCTCCGGCACCTATGGTGATTTATTGGACTATACCATCTTCGCTGCTTTGCTGTTTTATATACTTACATTGATCGGTATTTTTATCCTGAGAAAGAAACGCCCGGATGTAGCAAGACCTTACAAAGCATTTGGCTTTCCGGTATTACCGATACTCTATATCATCTGTGCGACTGCCATAGCTATAATTTTACTGATTGATAAATCATCGACTACCATACCCGGTTTAATTATCGTGTTGCTCGGTATTCCAATTTATTATTTGATCAATAAGAAAAAAAGCATACAGAGTGATTCTGAGACTGATTAAATGAGTGAATGAGTATCATACTTCATACTTTTTTCAGTGATCCGATTGATTTTCAGTTGATCCGATGGATTCACACAGACTTGCACAATAGTTTTCTGGATTTTGTCATGCCTTATCTCCGGCAGAAAACCTTCTGGATCCCATTGTACGGAATAATGATTGTTTATTTCTATAAGTGGTACAAAAAACTATGCTGGCTGCCTATCTTATTTCTAGTCGCATCTGTGGGCTTCACTGATTTCACTAACTCAACACTGATAAAAAATGAAGTAGCCAGACTGAGGCCTTGTAATGATGAACGGATAAAAGACTCACTCGATATATTAGTGCCCTGTGGTGGTGGATACAGCTTCATGTCCAGTCATGCTGCAAACCACATGGCTATAGCTGCATTTATGTATTTATTGTTATTTTACCGTAAGAATAAATGGAGTGTACTCTGGATTGTCTGGGCGACACTAATCGGGTTTGCTCAGGTGTATGTAGGCGTTCATTATCCGATGGATGTATTTGCCGGCTTTACCTACGGAGGACTAGTAGGTGCATTGTTTTACAGGTTATTTCAAATGTCCCTGAAACGGGTAAGTACAAATATCACATGAGAAGGATATGCAGGTATTAATCTCCCTGACCAAACAAAGCTTTCTCAGTCTCTTCACAGATGATGTGTGCCAGTAAGATATGCATCTCCTGGATGCGTGCAGTCACCGTACTGGGTATAGGAAGCAAGATGTTGCATTTTGCAGCCATGGGTGTATCCGTCGCTGCACCTGTAAATCCGATGGTGACCATATCTTTCTTATTGGCGACCTCTATTGCTCTGACGACATTTGGTGATTTTCCGGAAGTGGACAAACCGATCAGTATATCACCCGATCTGCCCTGTGCTTCTACTGCCCGCGCATACACCTCATCGTAATGGTAATCATTGGCGACGGCTGTTAGGTACGAAGTGTTGACATGCAATGCTTCTGCATAAAGCGGTGCCCGGTCGATCAGATATCTGCCCTGCCACTCAGCAGCGATGTGCTGTGCATCGGCAGCGCTACCGCCATTGCCACAGAGCAGTACTTTATTTCCATTCCTGAACGCCCCGATAATTGTATCTATCACCTGGTCAACCGCTTTAAGCAACTGAGCATCATTCCTGACTAAGTCCCACACCTGCCGGTGTGCATCCAGACTACGGTTTATGGCATCCTTATAGTTCAAAGGCCGATAGTTTTGTCAATATTGTAATGATTACGACCGGTAGAATTACGAAAAACCAATTCTGCTAAAAATCCGGTTAAAAACAACTGAACACCGATGATCACTGTCAAAATACCTAAATAAAAGATGGGTCGTTCTGAAATACCACCTTTATTACCAAAAATCTTCAATGCACTCAGGTAAAATAATATAATAAAACCGATTAAAAAGCTCAAAACTCCCATGGTACCGAAAAAGTGCATCGGTTTCCGGCCAAATTTACCTACAAAAAAGATGGATAAAAGATCTAAAAAACCATTAATAAACCGATTCAAGCCAAATTTGGTAGTACCATACTTCCGTTCGCGATGTTGGACAATTTTCTCGCCGATCTTATTGAAACCCGCCCATTTCGCCAATACCGGGATATAACGATGCATCTCTCCATATACTTCGATATTGTGCACTACCTCACCTCGGTACGCTTTCAGTCCACAATTAAAATCATGCAGACTAATCTTGCTCATCCAGCGGGTTGCAGCATTGAACAGTTTAGTCGGAATCGTCTTACTTATGGGATCATACCTTACTTTCTTCCAACCCGACACTAAGTCAAATCCTTCCTCTTTGATCATGTGATAAAGTCCGGGGATTTCATCCGGGCTGTCCTGTAAATCTGCATCCATAGTGATTACAACATCCCCCCGCGAAGCATTGAAGCCGGTATGGAGTGCTGCCGACTTCCCATAATTCCGTCTGAATTTAATTCCTTTCAGCCGGGTATTTCGTGTAGATAAATCCTGAATAATCCGCCATGAACCATCATTACTGCCATCATCGACCATGATGATCTCATAATTCAGCTTATTTTCCTCTGCAACTTTGCGTATCCATGCTTCCAGTTCAGGAAGTGATTCGTCTTCATTATAGAGCGGTATGATTATACTCAGATCGTATTTAGTGTCCTCCTGATCCAAACTAAACTTTTATATGATCAATAAATTATAATTCTTCTGTAGTCTTTTCGATCACTACATCCGTATCGTTTGTATAAGGTCTTGGCCATCGCTTCAGGATAGCTGCACAGATCAGTCCGACCACAAAATAGATCATTACAGAACCAAATAAGGCCATAATCGCAATAAAGCCCGGACTTTTGGCCCAACCCATCATTGATTGTGCTTTCTCTATGTCTTCCTGCGACAAGCCTCTTTTTTCCATCTCAGCATACTGCAAATTGGTCATTTCAGTGATAAGACCAGGATTGATAAACTTGTATAATATGTAAGTAAATATAGCGGATACGATTCCTACCACAATTCCCACCAAAACCGCATATCCTAAACCCCGGCTAAATGGCATGTACCCTTCCAGTTCAGTATTCCGGTAATTACTCATTCCCTGAAAAAGCACTGCAATACTTATTGCAAATATGACGATAGACACAATCATGCTCAACGTTGACTTATCGGTCGGCTTGAAAACCATCGTAGTTAGTATCGAACTGGCAATACTAATCAATGAAATTAACAGTGCTGTATTTAATACCCGGGGGTTATTGATCTTCAATGGAGGTAAATAGTTTCCTGAATTCATACGTTTTTATTTATAATTTATTAATCAATTCTTACAAAGGTAAGTTCTCTTTCTGTGAAAGGCGAATTATAACAATTTGAGTTGAAAACCTGTGGATAATTCCGCTGTTCAGAAGCACCAAAGATGACTATCCCTGTATCAATATCAAGCCCAAAAATAGATTTTACATTGTCGTGCATCGCAGCCTGAATTACCGGTGCTGCCTCATCTCTGCCAAAGTATGATAATAGTGCCGGTACTGCAGTTTCCAGTCCCATCGCGCCAAAGTCGGCAAAATAAAACTCCTTGTCTTTCAGTTCGGGCTCCAAAGGTATATGCTGGGATACGATAATATCAATCGTGCCGTCTTTCAATGCTTTCCAAAGTAACTGGCTTGTCTTTTTCTCTCTCAGAGGTGGCAACACTTTGAGGTTGGTATCATACGCTGCCAGATCTTCCTCAGAAAAGAGCAAATTATTCACACTGACGGAGCAGGTGACACGAACACCCTCTTTCTTTGCTTTACGAATCAGATCCACGCTACCCGCCGTACTGACACAATAAATGTGTAAGCGACTACCGGTAAGTCTGGCCAACTGGATATCGCGATGTACTATCATTTCCTCTGTAATCGCCGGTAAGCCCGGCAAACCCAGCATGGTGGATACTTTCCCTTCATTCATCTGACCATGCGGCAAGATGGACAGATCAGTAGGCGAAGTAATCACTATGCCATCAAAAGACTTCACATACTCCAGCGATCGGAGCAATACTCCGGCATTTCTGACATGCTCTATTCCATCATAAAAAGCAATGACACCTGCATGGTGGAGATCTAAAAATTCTACCATATTCTCACCATCAGACTGCTTAGTCAGATGCGCAATGGGAATTAACCTGACGCCGGAATAATGACCAGATTTTGACAACAAATACTTCGCAGTGGTCATCTCTTCAGAAGGCATATCTGCAGGTAAAATACCCAGCAAACATTGATATCCTCCCGCTCTGGCGGCCTGGCAAGTCTGTCCTAAAGTCTCCCGATATTCATGCCCGGGATCACTGACCATCGTCCCTACATCAATCAATCCTGAAAATGAAACCGATTGGCTGACAGAACAGTCCTGAATGGTATCAGTTTTACCCGGAGTACAGAGTTTATCTTTATTCAGATGGATGGTTGTCGATTTGAAACTCCCATCATCTGCTCTTAGAACATCTTTAAATTTTCTGATCAATGAATTAAAATTTTATAACTGTTATTCCTTTGTCTGCCACTTATTTGATACAGATAAATACCGGATGGTGTATTTACATTGTCTATCTGAATACTATTCTTCCCGGGCACAAGATGATTTTTATTCATAAAGATTTGTCTGCCGGAGATATCGTATAATGAAAACTGAATATCTTCAGTCTGCTCACTGATTAGTGTGAAAATCAATGATTTGTCCTGTTGATAAAATCCGGTTTCAATCTCAGGTACATAAATCGAATGATTGGAAGCAGTACAGCCTGCAGAACCCTCAGGCAATACTGTGATCGAATATGTTCCCGGAGCTAATTGCGCATTGGGAAATGTAAAATTAATCTCACCCAGTACCTCTGCCTTCACTTTGAAATTTAGTACAATCGGAAATTCACCTGGTGAAACTCCTGTCGGTGTGCCTTTTATTACAAAACAACCATATTGCTCCTTATCATACTTACAATCGGTATTACTGCAAAAATATTCCAAACCATTTGGCAAACCAGAGATACCGGTCAATCTGGCCGAGATGATCTGCAATCCTCCGATACCCGGCACATTGATTTCCGCCGGAATATAGACAGAAAAAATCTGCTCATACGGTGTATTCAGACAGGCTTTTTGTTGAATCCCGGAACCCGGAACCGTATCCCGGTAAGGAAGTGGATCAATGATTACCGTATCAGAAAGATTCGATGTATCCGGTACACAAACCTGGGCAGAAAGTGAAACTGATACAATCATAAAAATTATAAATATGTATATTTTATTCATAAACAATATTTTACATATATTATATTTGATTAATCTTATTAAAATTGTGAATATAGAATTCGTTCTGACAGTTTAAACCCGCTTTCATTCTATGCATTTAATGAAGCGAAAAAACTGTCTCCATCAAAAATAAATTTGATTTCTGCCAATTTCAATTTATCTTGACAAAGATAATCAGAATATGAATAAATTATTAATACGTTGCATCCCGGTTTTGTGTTTTCTCTGCATAGCTTCTGTAGCTCATTCTCAGGGATATCAATGGACATTTCATGTCAGTGATTCTACTACAGGTGAAGCTATTTCGTATGCGACCATCTATAGTACTGATGGTGGTGAGATCACCAATGAAAAGGGATTTGCCAGTTTGCAAACAACTTTAGCTAAAATAACAATCCGGATATCGAGCATCGGATATTCGGATTACATACATACTTTCGATTATATCAACGCATCTACTATTGAGATTCGATTGACAGCAAAGCCCAGCTTACTGGAAGGCATTTCAGTTGTCAGTAGTAAATATGAGCGCCCACTGATAGCAGAGCCCGTCAGTATCGATATCATCCGGCCTGATTTGGCCACTTCGACTGCCAGTACCACACTCGATGAAGTACTGGATAAAGTACCCGGAGTGCAAATGATTGATGGCCAGGCCAATATCAGGGGAGGTGCCGGCTACTCTTACGGAGCAGGCAGTCGGGTTTTACTGACGGTCGATGATGTCCCTGCCATGCAGGCGGATGCCGGGCTACCGAACTGGAGTGATATTCCTATCGAAAATATGGATCAGATAGAGATATTGAAAGGAGCAGCATCTGTGCTCTACGGATCCGCAGCGATGAATGGTGTCATTAACTTCAGGACAGCTTATGCTACTTCTTATCAACCACAAACTACGCTTAGTACGCAACTGACCGGCTATCTGACTCCGGGGGATAAATCAATGAAGTGGTGGAGCGGTGTCCCGGTGCAATCACAGACAAATATCGCTCACAAACAAAAATTCAAGAGATTTGATCTGGTAGCCGGTGCTACCTATCTGCATGAGACGCCCTACAATAAAGGGAATTATGAGCGATCAGGGCGACTCTATGCCAATGTCAGAATTCCACTGAATAAACAATGGATATTCCAATTAAATACGTTGATAAATAAAGGCACCACACATAATTCCATCTATTGGACAAATGATTCGACTGGAGCCTACATCGGTGATACCTCGACACTCAGTACCAATAAAAAACTCCGATTTTTCATCGATCCTGTATTGACTTACATTGATAAATCCAATGGTGAGCATAAGCTCATCGGGCGATATTATTCCGTACACAATGATATTACCCGTTCCTATGCACTAAGCAGCGATATGCTCTATAGCGAATACAGATACCATAAAGAGTTTTCAGCTATCCACCTGGCGATGACTACCGGACTGGTATATACCGGCACTAAAGTAAATGCGGAGCTCTATGGTGATTCATCTTTTGCATCAACCAACATGGCTGCTTATGTACAATTAGACAAAGAATTTTTCAAAAAGCTCACAGTGACAGGTGGTTTCCGCTGGGAATACAATCAGTTACGAAGCCCTGAATACATTGACGGACAGGTCATTCCGGGTGGAAAAACCAGTGGCGATAAACCGATATTTAAGGTAGGGCTAAATTATCTGTTGAGTAAAAATGCTTCACTTCGTGCCAGTTGGGGCCAGGGTTACCGCTACCCTACCATCGCCGAGAAGTTCATCAATACTACGGCCGGGGCTATACGAGTCTCACCAAACCCCAATCTGGATTCAGAAACCGGGTGGAGTGCAGAGCTAGGGTTTAAACAAGGGCTAAAAATTGCCGAATGGAAAGGCTACATGGACATCTCACTGTTCAGATCTGAGTACAACAATATGATTGAGTTTCTGATTCAGGATATTTTCAAGGGCTTCCAATCATTCAATATTGGCAATACACGGATTCAGGGTCTGGAGTTCTCAGTACGGGGTATGGGCAAATTCGGACCTATAGGCATGGACTTATTGGCCGGGTACACCTATATAGAACCTACATACCGCAATTTTGCTGATATAGACACCATCAAATCGACCAGCAATGCCAATATATTAAAATACCGGATGAAGCACAATGTGCGCGTCAATCTGGGCATGAATTGGCAGCAGTGGACTTTCGGGTGCAATTATCAATATAACAGCAACATGGTAGCCATTGATAAAATCTTCGATGTGGTGATTTCCGGTGTTCATGATTTCCGGGCAGCACACAATACGGGTTTTCATGTATTCGACTTTCGCATTAGCCGATCATTTGTGCAAGAGCGATTCATGGTAGGCCTGCACCTAAATAATGCTTTCAATCGGGCTTATACGTACAGGCCGGGACTATTAGAAGCACCGCGAAATATTAGCGTAAGGGTAACCTGGAAGATACAATCGTGAAATGGGGTTTGGGTGCTGGGCTTTGGGTGTTGGGCTTTGATGTCGCGTGTCGTCATTACGCGGAGCTTGCGACAAAGCAATCTTGAACTTTAATGCCGCTTGTCACTTGTCGTCATTGCGAGGAAGTTATGACGAAGCAATCTCAAACTTTAATGCCTCTTAAAGTCGCTTGTCGTCATTGCGAGGAGGCTACGACGAAGCAATCTCAAACTTTAATGTCCAAACAATCTGTTTTGAGTTTATTCTCAAATCCTAATAGTAAGATTGCTTCTTCCTCCTGCGTCGTCATCGCAATGACGTGGCTTTTTTATTGCTTCTTCCTCCTGCGTCGTCATCGCAATGACTTGTGGAGGCATTATCATCACAATACCATTTTTAGATATAACAATTTGTAATACTCCCCTACCCTTCAAAATGGAAGGAGATAGTCCACACCCGGCTGAAGAGTTTATCGACCACCAATGAAGTTTCGGCATTTGATTTATAGATCATCAGGTTGTTCAGACCATGACTAAACTTGATCTCCGGTGAGAAAATGAAAAAGGGCAGGTAAAACTGAAGTCCACCACCAAACTCAATTGCATAGTCCGTCGGTGCAATCTTGAGAATAGCGTTGGCGTCCCTGTTTCTATTCTTGCTCGATACATCAAAGGAATACTTCACCCCACCGAGTACATAGGCGCGTACATCCCGATAAGGCTGGGTCTTATACCGCACCTGAAAAGGAATTTCTACCATTACACTCTCTCCTTTCCTTACCAATTCATTCTTATTGAACAAATCATAAGTAACAGTACGGTCGGTAAATACAAAGGTAGGTAACAGACGGAAGTCAAAAAACTCACCCACTTTCAGGTTTGAAATCACACTGACATTAAATCCTCGTCCGGCTGCTGAACTAATGCCACGGATGCTGTCGGAGGATAAAAAATAACCGGAGTTGTAGATTTTAAAATTATTCTGATTGTAACCGAGTGATAGTCCAAAGAAAAAGGGTTTATTGGCAAATTCCCGGTAATTGATACTCTTATAATCTGTTCTACTCTGCGCTGAAAGCAGATTTACTGTGCCAATAAAAACAAAAAATAATATCCTTAATCTCATTTTTTACCTGAATAAATGGTGCAAATACCCGAAAAAAGCCGGGTTTCTTTGATTTCACTGAATCCCGCACGTTCTAAATGACTTATAAACGCCTGACCATCGGGAAAATGTTGTACAGATTCATACAAATATGTGTATGCGCGCATATCGCCGGAGGTAAACCGGCCGATGAGCGGCAGTATTTTGCTGAAATATAGATTATACAAACTACCGAAAATCACTGACCGGGGTTTGCTAAACTCGAGGATCGCCACTTGCCCACCGGCGCAAATAACGCGGTAAAATTCACTAAGCCCCCGCTCCAGATCACCAAAATTACGTACTCCAAAAGCAACCGTCACGGCGTCAAATGTCTCATTTGAAAAAGGAAGATTCTCGCTATCGCCTTTGACCAACTCAATCTGTTTGTCTAAACCAAGTCGCTTCATTTTCTGATTACCCTCCGCAATCATTTTTTCACTCAAATCCAGCCCGATGATCTGCTGCGGATTAATTATCCTGGCGATTTCTATGGCGACATCACCGGTCCCGGTAGCGACATCCAGTATACGCTCAGGCTTTGCTGTTTTCAGCATACGGATCATCTTCCGGCGCCAAAGTGTATCAATGCCAAATGAAAGAACCCTGTTCAACAAGTCATAACTGCCGGCGATATTGTCAAACATCTGTTCGACTTCGGCTTTCTTTTGCTGTGCTGTATTATATGGTTTGATCTCCGCCAATAAATGCGCTGTTCAGGCCGCAAAGATAGTTTAATCCTTTCTATAAAGTTACCGGCAACCAATCAAAAAAATCAACTAAACTAAGCGGTAAATTAGTTGACCATTTACCTGTCGCTCTCCTTAGCCTTGTTTATTTTTTAAAAATATAACCACCATTCGTGATGATATCCTGATTGACATCAAAATGTGCTGGGTCAGTATCGAAAAGCAATAACGCAAATTTCAGCGTTTGGCTGTACAGATTTGAGCCACATACATCCATCTTTTCCAGGATACGTACATCTTTCAGAGAGGCAAATACCTGATCATCCTGGCAAAATTTAACCACCGAATGAATCATATTTGTCCCGGCTCTAAGTGGGCGGTCTTTATTGGTTAGTTTATAGAGTATAAGTGCTGACTCCAACGGTTCACCACTGAGTAAATAGGAAGCCCCGATGACCTGAAATGTCTTATAATCCAGTGATTCTAGACCGATACCGTATTCAAACCATAGTCGCAAGACTGATTCAAACAATTTCTCGGCCTCATTGAGGTTGCCATTCATTGCCAGGATACCGGGATAATAACTGGCATTGATCGGAAAGCGGGAATTGACCTGTGTCCCAATTGACATGCTGGCCACTTCATACCACAGGCCTGTATTGGTGGTTTCTGATAAAAAACGGGAATTGGCATTCAATAAGTTCAGCGCTTCCTGTTGAAAAACCGGATTAGAAGACATCCGGATGTAATCGAACAGCGACCTGTAAAAGCCTTCATTATCGCCCCCTACCTGACACTCAGGGTTTGTCCAGACGCCATTGCGTATGTTAATACTGGTACCAAGTAAACCGGACTTTGATTTCAACTTCAACACTGCCAGTGCTGCTTTTTCCGCAGCCTGAATGTATTTCGGATCATTTGAATAGCGGGACAGCAAAGCATACTCCGGCAAAAAACCCGCAGCCTGTTCCAGTGTAGCAATATCGCCGGACACCTCACCGGTATGCAGGTTGATAAGCGTATAAGGTACACCAAAGGGTGATCTGAACACCGGCATCAATTTATCACCCAGAGTGACTGCCTGCTGCAGAAAAAACTTATCCTGCGTATCTGCGTATATGCTCAAAAGCCCACCCATTATTCCGGTGGCCAGATAATAATGGTTGAAATTTTCATTGAGATCAGTAGAAAACTTTTCTTTAATTAACTCCAGACATTGCTTGCTCTCATTCTCAAGTCCGGCAAGGCGGAGCGTCTGATAAGCAGCCAGGGGTGTTTCCAGCAGTGAGGTATTTCCTGTATTGACTCCTGTACGGGAAATCGGCATCAACTGGTCAAAGCCCCGGGCATAGCGAAGATAACTATCCCAACTTTCGCGGATATACTTAACCATCGCTATATGCTCTTCCTGACTATTGATAATCTCCTTACCCAGATTGACTTTTCGGGCGCCCATAAACGTTGTATTACAGGAGCTTATACTTAAAATAACTACTAAAAAGAGACAAAAGCGCATCATAATTTCCCGATTTGCATGCAAATTAATACATAGTTTTTAATCAACGGATACCTTTATGCATACATTATCCGATCAGATTTTTTAAAACACGACATAAACTATACTGTCGGCTAAGTTTGGGTAACTTAAGTAAATTTTATCCTGAATTTAACAACCTGGGTTGTGGTCAATTGCCTAAGCATTACAATATGCACAATGCTAACTTATACAGCCACATAAAAACATTTGACTGTCAAGGATGAATAATTTAAAGGAATCAAAAAATGTAAATTTATTTCTTTGTTATTATTGAAGAGAGATTTTGAATTTGAATTGCGGTTAAGGCACTTTCGATCTGTACAATATTCTTACACGATTTAGGCTATTGCTATAATTGACCATTGAAATATCAATGTCGATTATTTAATAAAATAATGTCACCCGCTCGGGGTTTAGATGCCAATAAAACTGCAATTTCTATAATCTTTACACCCGTTCCGGGTTATAATTTTGGAGATATTGGCGCATCTAAATCCTAATCTGATCGCCTTTGATTGAAATATGTTGAAACGCGCTCATTAATAAAATACCGAAGGTATTTAATATCATTAACTTCGTGCAAACGAAGTGCAGCTCGAGGTCGGTATATAAACTCTCCCGAACTCCGTAGGAGTTCAATATAGACAATACTTTTAATTGTTTTCAAATTTCATCGCTGAGCTCACCTTTATAAATATTTCATATGACTTCTCTATATGATTGAACACCTACGGAGTTCCTTTATAGATCTTAGCTTACCCGGCACTGTGCTTCGCTTGTACCGGGTTATTGATTTTAAACTCCTAC
>CAZGKN010000032.1:0-25485 GCA_964525915.1 uncultured Saprospiraceae bacterium
CAACTCATTGATGACCTGATCTAATGTCCGATCATTCATCGCCCGAAATTCCACAGCATTCAGCCCAAAGGCAGCTCTGGAATACAAATGCCTGATATTTTCCAATGTCTCATTCATTGCCTATTACTTTGTGAATTGGACTCAGGTGTTTGTTGCAAGTTTAATCTTGTACTAAATTTTCACATTTGTTTAACACTGAAGTGATTTTAATAAAACCCCAGGAATCAAAAAATTCAGTTAGAGAAAAATTATTTTTTTCAGATTAAACCATTACATTGTATTTCAATCTAAGTTTAATATTTTAAAATTTCAAACATGCAACTCAAAACAGTAATCAGTAGTATCTTCCTTTTTTTATTCAGTTTATTCATTTCACCTGCTATCAATGCACAGTCACATAGCAAAACAAAGGATGATCGGAATCAGAAAGAAAGTGTCGAGAAACATAAAAAGAAAGATCATGAAGTAAAAAAAGGAAAAAAAGAACCCCGGGATCGTCGGGAAGAGGCTCGAGCCCGACATGATGACAAAAAACATCGTGCAGAAAAAGCAAAAAAGAAAAAGGAAAAGGCCCGGCAACACAAAGGAGACAAAAAAGAGCACCGAAAAAACCCACGGGACAAAAAAGAGAAAAAAGACAAATTAAAACATGACCGAAAAGGGCCTAGTGAAAAAAGAGCCGAGGCACGCAAACGTCATGAAGACAAAAAGCATAGGGCTGAAAAAGCAAAAGAGAAAAGAAAGAAAGCCCGCGATCACGAAAAAGCTAAAAAGGATCACCGTAAAAACCCACGGGACAAAAAAGTAAAAGAAAAACGTGACCGAAAAAAGCCGCATGACCGTAGGGCTGACCCACGAGATAAAAAGCATGACAGAAAAGGACCAAGAGATCGCAAAGAAGAAATGCGGCAGAAGCATGGAAACAAAAGAGATCGTACTGAGAAGTCCGGTGATAGAAGAAAAGATACAAAAGAGCCTAAGAAAAATATGAAGGATCATAAGAAAAAAAACAATGCCAGAAAACATTAAAACCTAATTTATTAAGTGAGCTGGAAGGGTGTCTGCTGAAGAAGCGACACCCTGAAGGCTTTAAACAGAAATGTTTTAATCCGATACAAAAAATCATTAATTCACAAAGCTGATTTATCACTCAAAAGATAGAATAACCGCTGAATGGCACCAGACATAGATGATAGTAATATATTGCTTCGTTTCCGCTCTCCCCTGAGCAGGAACAGTGCCTTCGAGGATCTGATCGACAAATACAAAGAGCGTCTATACTACCATATCCGGCGGATGGTCATCGATCATGATGATGCAGATGATCTATTGCAAGACACTTTTGTAAAAGTCTGGCAGAATCTGGAAAAATTTCAGGAGAACTCCGGTTTGTTTACCTGGCTATACCGAATCGCAACCAATGAATGTCTGAATTTCCTGCGAAAGAAAAATAAATATGTGGTTAACTCAATGGATGACTCTACCTATCTGCTTGAAACACTGGAGACAAGTCAGTATATCAATGGCAGCGAATTGCAGATAAAACTTCAGCATGCAATACTAACACTACCTGAAAAACAGCGCCTTGTATTCAACATGAAGTACTTTGATGAACTAAAATACGAAGAGATGACTGAAATACTCGGCACTAGTGTGGGTGCACTGAAAGCATCCTATCACCATGCTGTAAAGAAAATTGAAGAATACTTTAAAAAGGATTAAACCAAATCAAGATAAAGACATCTAAAAACTAGAAATTTAAAAGCAATAGTTTAAAAATATCATGAAACTCGACCAATACGATAAATCTGATTCACATGCACCCTTTAATGTGCCTGATGGATATTTTATCGGCCTGAAACAAAAAATACATCGCAGAATCAGTCAGGAATCCTCACCACTCAATGATTCATTCCTGAGTGAACTGAATACGTCACCATTTCAAGTACCAGAACAATACTTCTCTGATATTCACGAGAGAATTAATATTAAAAAGAATGCCTTACCTGTAGAAGGTGGGATAAAAAGACAAAGTGTAATTCTACGTTTAATTCACAATCCATTTATTCAGGGAGCAGTGGCAGCATGCTTCATACTTTGTGTAGGATTCTGGGGATATTTGCGCTATGCGCACGCACCTAATCAAAATACAGCCAAAGCGGACACCGAAATCTATATCGGCAAAGATTCAGATATCGAAGCCAGCATGTTTGATGAAGATGAATTGATAGAAACTTATCTCTCTTCAATCAATGAAGACAATAAAGAAACAAGAGAAAAAGTATCGGACGATTATTTGATAGAAAATGTAGATGAAAATTTATTATTAGATGAAATTTAATTAAAGTGAAAAAGTTTATTTATTTATTATTAGCATTATTTCTTCCATTAGCCTTATTTAGCCAACAAAACAGGAGAGACAAAATAGAATCCCTGAGAGTAGCTATCTACACACAAAAAATTGGCCTGACACCTGAGGAAAGTAAAGTATTTTGGCCGGTGTATGATCAGTACAACCGCGAACTCCAATCGCTGAATCAGCAACAGAGAAATACTTTGCTGAAGCTCAAAGCTGATCTGGATCAAATGAGCAATGCAGACGTAGAAAAACTCGTCGATCAGGAAATTGCCTATCGTACGCAGGAAGCTACACTCGCTGCAAAGTATCATGAGAAGTTTAAGAAAGTACTCCCGATACAAAAAGTAGCAAAACTGTATATGGCAGAAGTAGCTTTCAAAAAAGAGTTACTAAAGCGCATCAAAGGCTCACGGGAATAGCTATCACGCGACTAGTTTATCTTGTCATATATTTACAAATACCTTCTGATGAACTTTATCGGAAGGTATTTTTTTTGGAAATGAAAATTTCTCCAGACTAAATCCTGCTTTGATCTGTTTTTTTACGTGGTAACACATTTTCAAAAACCAATGCAAAAATCATCACCAGTGCGCAGCCGATGAGATTGAGCCACAGAAACGCTGTCAACTCAATCATCCAGGCCGAAAATACAAAAACTTCGGCCACAAGTGCTGCCAGGAATACCGCATTCCCACCAACTTTTTTAAGAAAAATGGCTGTGATAAAAATACCGAGTATAACACCATAAAACAATGAGCCCAGGATATTTACTGCTTCCAGTAAATTGCCCATTTTACCGGCAAAAAGCGCAATTAATATACAGAAAATACTCCACGCTACAGTAACCAGGCGACTTACACCCAATCCCTCATGCTTTTTCTTCGAAAACCGGTTTACGAAATCAATCACGGTAGTAGATGTCAGTGAACTGATACCGCTGGCTGTGGCACCCATCGCTGCCAGAAGTATCACTGCCATCAGCAGGCCAATGACACCCAGAGGTAGATTGTGTGTGATAAAATATAAAAAGATATAATTGGTATCATCCGTCTCAGCCGTCGGGTCATTCTGCTTCATAAGCCCTACTGCTTCGGACTTTATTTCTTTCGCCCGCGTCTCCAGTTTGACGAGATCATTCCGTGAGGCACTGATCTTCGATTCATCCTTTGCTTCCAGCCCGGTCATCAATTCCTGAATAGATACTTGTTTTGCATCATGTACCTTATTGTATTCCACCACTAAGGCATCATACTGCGGCTTATAATTACTGTGCGCTATTTTCTGTACTTCATTGGTATTGAAGTAAATGGGTTGCGGATTCAACTGATAAAATGAGAAAACCATCGCACCCAACAAGAGAATGAAGAATTGCATCGGTATTTTGATCAGGCCATTCATCAACAAACCACGGCGACTCTCATCGACAGAAGCGCCGGTAAGATAACGCCCTACCTGAGACTGATCCGTGCCGAAATAGGATAATTGCAGGAAAAATCCACCGATGATTCCTGACCAGACATTGTATCGATTATTCAGGTCAAAATGAAAATCAATTGCATTCAATTTGCCCATCTTGCCAGCTAAATGCAGCGAATCAGAAAAGGAGACTCCCTGTGGCAACATCCATAATAACAGAAAAAATACTAAAAACAAACTGGTAAAGATTACGCCCATCTGCAACTTCTGAGTATAAGAAACGGCCTTAGTGCCACCCAGCATAGTATATGCCATCACCAGCACACCTGTAATAATGATGACTACATAAATATTTATACTCAGCAGTGTGGCCAATATTATCGCCGGCGCATAGATAGTGATTCCCGTTGATATCCCACGCTGGATCAGGAAGAGTGCTGCGGTCAGTGATCTGGTCTTGTTATTGAAGCGATCTTCAAGATATTCGTATGCAGTAAATACATTCCATTTTTTATAAACCGGAAGAATGAATATCGATATAAATATCATCGCGAGTGGCAGTCCAAAATAAAACTGTACAAAGCGCATGCCATCCGAGTAAGCCTGCCCGGGAGCAGACAGATAGGTAATAGCGCTCGCCTGCGTGGCCATCACCGATAATGCAACATGATACCAGGGTAATTTTCTGTCCGCAAGAAAATAGCTTTCCAAAGTCTTAGTCCCCCGACTCTTCCATATCCCATACAGAATAATCACCAGTAGTGTGATAATGAATACCGTCCAGTCGATCCAGCTCATTCAAACACTTTGGTGAAAATATAAAATACCCCAATCAGGAAAACCAGAAACAAAGCAACACCAATGTATCTTGATGTCCAGGGATGTGCCTTAGCCGGCTTATCCATTAGGCGGCAGATTAATTAGGTTTGCCAGCAAACGATAGGCTCCGGGCACACCGGCAGGAATCTGCCTGAAAAATGCAATTCCGGCATATACAAAATTTCCTTTGCCATACTTTCCTATGATCAGGCTACCGTCCATCGGTTTCTCACCTCTGTCATGCATACTGAGTACTGCACGGTACTTTTTATCTCTTTTGGTGGCAAAATAGGTTCCCCGTTCCTGCACCCAGCCATCAAAATCAGCCTCAGTCAGTGCATTCGGTGTGGTCAGTGCCGGATCTTTTGCATCGATAAAGTCCACTTTTGCATCTTCCTCAGTTACCCGGTCACGGGAAATTTCCAACGGATACGGACCTACTTCACCTCCCAAAGGCCGCCAACTGGTGCTTGTATTGTACTGTGTGATCAGATTTCCACCCTGATTGACGTAATCCATTAATTTTGAGTGTACATTGAATAAGTCAGGATACACATTATAGATCCGGATGCCCAATAAAATTGCGCCATAAGGACGAAGATCAGTAGTAGCTACTGCAGCAGGGTCTATGATATCCACATTATATCCTACCTCTTTCAAACCCGCTGCCACTTCATCACCTGCGCCATTGACATAGAGGATCTTTTTATTCTTACCCGTATTTACTTCCGCATTTATCAGCCGGATGCTTACCGGACGAAGCAGGATCTGATTGGGTATATGGTCATACTGAATACGCGTGACTTGTTGCAGATCAAATGAAGACTTTCCGGTCTGCCGCACAGTGAAATGTGGTGATCCGGCCATGAGCATTTTCTCAGGCAAACTGATTGCAATACGCTGGCTTTCACCTGCTTTTACGATGTTGATCGGAAATCTTTTTCCACCGATGGAAGCCGGTGTACCGACCATCAGCTCACCAGTGAAATTATCCACGTTTGATTTTAATTTTATGCTAAACTCTGCGTCCCCATTTTTCTTCCAGATATATGGCGGAAAACTGCTGGCCTCTATCGCCGGGATGATATAGAAAGGCTGATGGACTTCACCTCTGGTAGGATCTGTATATTTGTACTTCAATGGTACACGCAGATAAAATTCAGAATTTAATAAGCGAAATTTCACAGTAGCATAGTACAGCGCATCACCTTCGGCTTTACCGATCCATTGTTTATCCATATTAAACCGGGCTTTTTCTGGTTTCATTTGAAGCCATACAGGAGAGCTATTTTTTGCCGGTTGGTCAATCAGTATCTTTCCGGGATACGTATAGAGCTCATTCATCGTCATGATCTGATCCACTGAGGAATCCCGAAAAGAGGATAAATTTATTTTTTCAATAGTAACACCAGTACTCAGACCGGCTATCATGCTAAGTTTCGTCGCGAGAGAATCTCCGGGCGTAGCATTTTCGGTAGCTGCATTGTACTCTACTACGAGGCCGGCACAGGCAAATATTATTTTGTCCAGTTGTTTCAGTGTATAATTTACATAATGTTTGAATAATGGATCCTGCGTGGGCGCTGCTTCCAGCGCACGTTTCAGGATCATCAGATTATTCAGATTTGATGACGGTAGTACAAATGAGAAACTTTGAATGACATCATTGACTGCTTTACTAATTTTCTGGCCATCGGGTCCAAATCGATTCCAACTCAGATCATAGCCTTCGAGCAGTGAATTATCCGGCTTTTGGCCTTCCAGAAACTTAAAATATTCAATATTCGATCCTCTGCTGATCGCAGAGCCAAAACCCTGACTCTTGTGCATAGAACGACTGAGTGATGCGATCTCACCATAACCTTTACCGGACAATTCATTTACGATCCCGATATCCAGTTTAAGTTGATCCTCACTGGTCGTATTATTGCCACCGAAATTAAAAGTATTCCAGAAGAGTGCTTTTGGTTGCCAGGTACCAAATTGATTAGTCAGTTCCGGGAATTTTGTTGGATCGGCCGCTGCCTTGAATGCCTCCTCTGCCAGGATAGCCGAGGCGGTATGGTGTCCATGCCCACCCTCGCCGGTGGTCGGAAAGCGGCAAATCACCAGATCAGGCTTCAGTTCCCTGTACATCTTTACCACATCATGCAGTATGGCATCATGGCCCCACATCTCCAATGTTTCTTCCGGTGACTTGGAGTATCCGAAATCAACTGCAGATGTAAAATATTGCTCTGCACCATCTATCCGTCGTGCTGCCAGCAGTTCCTGTGTACGTATCATACCCAGCTCTTCGCCCAGTTCCTTACCCAGCAGATTCTGTCCGCCATCACCACGGGTCATCGATAGATAACAGGCCCGTACACCGGCCTGCCCGGCTAAATAACTGAGCAGTCTTGTATTTTCATCATCAGGGTGAGCTGCGACATACATCACCGTCCCCGCCTGGCGGAGCTTGAGTAAATCATTAAAAATTGCTGAAGTCGATTTTGTGAAATCCTGGCTAGATGCAATAGTTTGTACACCAATTATTATACAAAAAAGTATAATTTTCTTTATCATTCTGCTTATTTATTGAAAAATTATCAATGCGTTTTATCTAATATATTCCGGTCTAATGACATTCAACGAATTCTTGCACCCGGACATTTTCGAAGTGGGCAAAATTAGTCATTTTTATCCGGCAGACAAACTTTGTAAATACTGGTCTCTATTTAGAATCAAGACTCAGCATTTTTGAATTGTGAATTGTGTATTGTTAATTGAATTCCCATGATTTTGATTGTCAGATTGAAGAAATCGTAATTGGAACCTCCTTCTCACTTCTTCCTTTTCCCAGCTCACTAATATGACAAACAATCTTCCCGCAGATGAACACAGTTTAGCAGCGCATTTGTCTTTCGAAATTAATAATTCGTAATTGACGATTGCTCCTCCCCTCTCCCATTTTGCTATAGATAAACAATCTTCCCGCAGAACCCGCAGACAATCACCGATGAGGCAATTCGTAATTCGTAATTGAAAATTCGTAATTCAAACCCCCTTCTCTCTTCTGCCTTCTTCCATCTCACTTCTTACAGGCTATTTCCCCGCAGAACCCTCAGACATTCGCATATGAGTCAATTCGTAATTCGTAATTGAAAAATTCGTAATTCAAACCTCCTTCTCCCTTCTGTCTTCTTCCATCTCACTTCTGACAGACAATCTTCCCTCAGAACCCGTAGACAATCACCGATGAGGCAATCCGTAATTAAAGATTTCGACAAACTTTCCTCTTTCAATTATCCGCTATCAACTAAATAGGAAGCTCCTTTCAGGGCACATGGAATGAATGATTATCGGATTTTACCGCAGGTTTATCTGAATTTTTACGCAGAAAATACTAACCGGCGCATCTTTGCACTAAATAAAATTGAAATGAAACAATTCTTAATTATAGCAACCTTGTTCTTAACCTCCTTTTCACTGCAGGCACAGTTTGGCATGGGCGGAATGTCATCCAAACCGGGTGTAGGTAAAATAACCGGTGGGATCATGGATTCAATTTCAAAACAGCCCCTCGAATATGTCACAGTTGCATTACGCCAGGCTGGTACTACGAAACCGGTTGATGGTGTCATCACTGACAAAAATGGTAAGTTCGAACTCAAAAATATCCGCAATGGAAAGTATGATGTATTCATCACATTCATTGGCTATGAAGATAAATTAATACCCAATATTCAAATCTCTGATTCATCCTCCTATCAGATGTTGGGCAAAATGAATCTTTCTGCCAGCCAGAAAATGCTGGATGGGGTCACCATTATGGGGCAAAAAAGTATTGTCGAAAATAAAATTGATAAATTAGTATATAATGCTTCTACTGATGCCACGAATCGGGGCGGAAATGCAGGTGACGTACTTCGAAAAGTGCCTACACTTAGTGTCGATCTCGATGGCAATCTGTACATGAGGGGCAGCAGTAATATCAAAGTGCTCATCAATGGAAAACCCTCTGCTGTAATGGCCTCCAATGTATCTGAAGCATTGAAAATGATTCCCTCTGATGAAATAGACAAAGTAGAAGTAATCACCAGCCCCGGTGCGAAATATGATGCAGAGGGAAGTGCAGGAATCGTAAATATCATCACTAAGCGCAAGACGATTAAGGGAGTCAGTGGTATGCTCAATGCTTCCATTGGAACCCGAAGTCAGTTCGCCGGTGGTAATGTCAATGTAAAGTATGATAAATGGGGCTTCAATACGGGTATTGGAGCATTTGGCTGGAAAGCAGATGGTAGTATGGATGCTTCCAGGAATTTACCCGGCGTGATACCCGTGAGCATAACTCAGAGTGGTGCCAACAATATGCAAGGCCTGGGCGGCAGATTGTCCGGTGGATTTGATTATGACATTACTGATAAAGATAATGTAAATGCAAGTGTAGGATATCGCCAATTTGGTATGAACCTCAATAACAATATCACCTCTGTGCAAACATTCGGCAGTATTTCCAGTAGCACCCGAAGAGCTATGGAAAGTAAAAATAAAAATAAAGCGCTGGATGTCAATTTGGACTATAAACATAAGTTTGGAAAAGATAATCAGGAATTAACTATCTCCGGCCAATATAGCAACAGCGGGACACCGAATAATTATACAGTAAAACAATATAATATTACTGATTTGCTGGATTATCAGGAGCAAAGTTTAAATGATGGAACAAACAGGGAAGCGACAGCTCAGGCTGATTATACGCACCCATTCTCAAAAACCTTCACACTGGATGCCGGCGTAAAAGGGATCTTCCGCAAGGTGGAAAGTATCTACAATTTCGATACGCTGGCATTGAGCCAAAATCAATACATACCTGATGCAGGCAGATCATCGGCATTTGGTTATTATCAGGATGTCTATGCCGGTTATACAGAAGCGACCTGGTATATTGATAATCACTGGGGCCTGAAAGCCGGTGTGCGCTATGAAGGTACTAAAAATACCGGTGATATCTTCCAGACTGAACGCAATCTTGATCAGACCTATGACAACTGGCTACCCAGTGGTACGCTTTCTTACAAATTTGGCACTTCCAGTATCAAGGCTTCTTACAATCAACGATTGCAGCGCCCGGGGCTCTTCCACCTCAATCCATACAGCAACCAGTCAGATTTTAAAAACATAACTGTCGGTAACCCTAATCTGGTAGCAGAGTTGACACACAATATGGAGGTTGGCTATAATACCTACTTCGGTATCAGTTCGATCAATGTGTCACTTTACAACCGATTGACCAATAATGCCATAGAAGCCGTCAAATCAGTCCGGGGAGATACAATAGTGACTTCTTATTTTAATCAGGCAAAAAACTCAAATACCGGACTCAATCTGAGTGGCAATCTCATGTTTGGTTATAAATTTATGTTGGCGGGCAATTTTGATGTCAGCTATGTTAATATCGAGAATAAAAGCCTCGGAATCACTAATAGCGGCATTAATTATGGTGTCAATGGCTTTATCAACTGGACATTAGTGGATGTATGGGGAGTACAGGGATTTGCCGGATTCAGAGGTCCGACATATACAGCGCAGGGAAAAAGTACGAGCTATTACTATTATGGGCTCGGCGTGAAGCGAGATTTACTGAACAAACAAGCAACCTTATCTATCGGTCTGGATAACTTCCTGACACCGACTCAAAAAATCACTAACGAGTATGAAATCAATGGATTGAAATATTCCTCCGTTAGTACTTTTAAAGCTTTAGGTGCACGTGTATCCTTCTTCTGGCGGTTTGGTAAGATGAAATTCACCGGTGACGAAAAACAAAATATCAATAATTCAGATATCCTGAAAGGAACGGATAATCAAGGTGCAGGCGGGAAGATGAATTAATTGTGAGTGGTGAATTGTGAATGGTGAATTTTTTCAATTCGTAATTCGTAATTCAAGAATTCGTATTTCAAGGATTCGTAATTCAGTGTCGTTTGGTTATGGATTTAGGAGAACAAACCACTTCGAAAGTAACTATTCAGCTCAATTCAGATATAATGCCTGTAAATAATTTAGAATATATTGTTTACTTGCCCTGAAAGGGCAAAATATAAATAGCCCCCAATGCAATTGGGGGTAAATCATTTACAAATCCACCAACCCTGAAAAGGGTTGAATTTATTCTTTATGCAGGTAGGTTAACTGAATTTATAATTTGTCTCATTTTTTGCATGAACTTTACTACAATAAAATTGTAACTATTCAGTTCAAAAGATTAAAATTTAAGGGGACATTACCTGTTTCAATAGTCAAAAAAGTGACAGCTTGGAATAAAAGCAATAACCAATTTTTTTCTAGCCTGAAAGGTTTAAAAATGATTGCACTGGGTTAAAACTGAGGAAATTAACGAATTCAGTCTACACCGGGAAAGGAGTTGAATAAATTAATTGCTCATATTCAACCCTTTCAGGGTTGGTAGATTTTTGATTCCTTTCCCCCAATTGCATTGGGAGCTATGCACATTCAGCCCTAACAGGGCTGCGATACTAAGATTAATTAGTTAAAATATTGTTTTTACTGATTTTAATTTGTTTGAGGTGAATAGTTACCTTCGAAATAATAACCCGGAACGGGTGTTATGATTATAGAAATTACAATTTCAATGGACACAAAACCCGGGACGGGTGGCATTATTTATTAATGGTTAATTCTTTAATGGTTAATTGTTAATTTTTTCAATTCGTAATTCGTAATTCAAGAATTCGCAATTGAATCTACATTCGTAATTGAATTTGTGAAAATACCAGAAGAATAATCTATTTTCGTCATCGGTAGCCAATTATTACATTGGTAAACCCGACATTAAGCAAAAAACAGCTTGATTATGAAAAACAGGTTATTCAGTATATTATTTATCCTTTGTTCAGGAATTTCGGTTTGTTTTGCTCAGGCAGTAATTGACATTGAGGATCAGCGCATTATCACCGATACTTCCGGGTGGTCAGGCAGTGCAGTTGCAGAATTTTCAATGAACAAAACTATCAGCAGGACACTTGACCTCGCATGCAAGTCACACCTTCAATATAAGACAGACCGGGCACTTTACTTATTATTGGCTGACTATAAATTTCTGGAAGCCGGCCAGCAAAGGTTTATTAATTCCGGGTTCGTACATTTCAGGTACAATGTTAAGCTCAATAAAGGTGTACGCTGGGAAATATTTTCACAATTACAAACGAATAAAATACTGAAAGTAAATAAGCGGTTTTTAGTAGGTGGCGGCCCTCGTTTTAAAATTACAGATTCACCATCGTTTGCATTCTATTTAGGTATATTATACATGTATGAATGGGAAAACCTTATCACACCTGCTGAAATACATCGTGATCATCGGATCAGTGCTTATCTGTCCACTACGATCAAGGCAGGAGATGTTTTAAAAATCCAATCTACTACGTATTATCAACCGCTGATTCGCGATGTTTATGACTATCGGATTGCCAGTAATCTTCGGTTTACCATTGGCCTGAGTAAGCATCTGTTCTTTATCACCGCTATCGAATACTTGTATGATTCTGCGCCCCCACTAGATATTCCAAAAGATGTGTATTCAATGAAAAATGGGATTGAGTTGAAATTCTGAGGAAATTATCATAATTAAATTACATATATGCAACTATTTAAATTGTATTTATGTCGATAGAATCTTTATCTCCACTCTTTGATTCTTACGACGGCCATCCGCAGTACGATCTGACGCTACCGGTTTTGATTTGCCATAGCCTTTGTATTTTACCCGGTAGGCCGGGACACCTTTATTGATCAGGTATTCTGCTACTTCTTTTGCTCTCGCAGTAGAAAGTGTCATGCAATACTGATTGCTCGGAACACCATTAGTATGTCCCCCGATTTCGATGACCACTCTGCGATTGCGCATCATGAACTTATAGACCTCATCCAGAATTTTATAGGAAGAAGGGTTGATATTGGATGTATCTGCCTGAAAATATAATTCGTCAATCCGAATGATCTGACCCGGCTTCACCTTGCTATTTAAGGCCGACACCGTACTTTTTTCGACCACTTTTGGTTTGGTCTCCTTATTTTTTGCTACGGTTTTACTCGGATTTATTTCCTTGATAGGTGAAGCATTATCGATTAGAATATTACCATTGTAAGGAAAGAGTACCGGCGTCTCATAAAATGCCTGAAAGGTGATGTAAGAGACAGTTCGTGTGGGTGAAAACACAAAATCAAAGCGCCGCCAATCATTATTGGTTATGACTTTTGATGCACCTAATTGTGTCAGATTCTGACAATAATCATTACCCGCATAAATGATCAATTTCGCAGGTTTGGTATAATTTACTTTCTTCGTCCTATCCGCACTGGTCGGGCTCTTATAGATCTCTGAAGTGCAGATATAAATACTGAAACTATACTTCTTGCCCTTCATCAATGGCTCACTCAGCCTTTGTGAAACAGACTCCCAACTCTCATTCTCCCTGACCACCATACCCAGATAGGTACGACCATTCTGTGCCGGCTTTGTGACATCCCAGGCACCGCTGGGCTGGATATCCGGCGGAGTTTCCAAAGGAAATTTCTCTGCACCACAATCTACCCATCCACTGGGTACATTATTCGGCCCCGGAATTCCTTCAAAAGAGGCATTATTCAAATTAATTACCTGACCTTGTGCCATCATATAAATGGGTGAAAACAGCAGAAATGCTATCCCCGACGATCTCAAAGTCTTGCAAACGGTAGTATAAAGTGCCATACTACATTGTGTTAACTTAATTTGATTTGATAACATAATTTGAAATGATTGGTTCACCTTGTACATATCAAACATCAGACAATGCGAATAAAGTATAATTTTATCCGCATTTTTCAATTAGTTAACAAGAATCGGCTCAGGAGAACGCATTTAGTCCTGTCACATCCATACCTGTGATCAGCAGATGGATATCATGCGTACCTTCATAGGTCAGTACTGTCTCGAGATTCATCATGTGACGCATGACCGGATATTCATTGGTGATTCCCATACCACCATGGATCTGCCTTGATTCTCGCGCTATCTCCAGCGCCATGTTTACATTATTGCGCTTTGCCATTGATATCTGCGCCGGTGTGGCCTGTCCTTTATTCGCCAGTGTACCTAACCGCCAGGTAAGTAATTGCGCTTTGGTAATCTCTGTAATCATCTCAGCCAGTTTTTTCTGCGTCAACTGAAACTGACCAATGGGTTTGCCAAACTGCATCCGCTCTTTTGAATACCTCAAAGCGGAATCATAACAATCAAGTGCTGCACCGATAGCGCCCCAGGCTATGCCGTATCGGGCTTTTGACAGACAGGATAATGGGCCTTTCAGTCCGCGAATGTCCGGAAACAGGTTTTTCGCCGGTACGCGCACATCATGGAATACCAGCTCACCGGTGATCGAAGCCCTGAGTGACCATTTACCATGGATTTCCGGTGCACTGAAGCCAGCCATATCTTTCTCTACTATCATTCCTCTGATCTTACCTTCTTCATCCTTCGCCCATACTACAGCGATATCCGCTACCGGGCTGTTAGTGATCCACATCTTAGCTCCATTGAGGATATAATCATTGCCATCCCTGACGATATTGGTCTCCATACCAGCCGGATTAGAACCATGATCAGGTTCAGTAAGTCCGAAACAACCAATCAGTTCACCAGATGCCAACTTAGGTAAATAATGCCTGCGGTGCTCTTCTGTACCAAAACGATATATCGGATACATCACCAGTGAACCCTGAACTGAGGCCATTGACCGGATACCTGAGTCGCCTCTCTCGAGCTCCTGCATGATCACCCCGTAAGCAATCTCATCCATGCCACCACAGCCATACTCAGCCGGCAAACTGGGGCCAAAGGCACCGATCTCTGCCAGACCCTTAAAAAGATGTGTAGGACATTGAGCTCTGTTTGAATAATCTTCTATGATCGGAGATACTTCCTGTTTCACCCATTCACGGACAGCCTCTCTGGCCAATAAATGCTCTTCACTGAGCAATTCATCTACTCCGTAATAGTCATGCCCCTGATACTGATCTGTCTTTACCTGTTTCTTCACTTGATTATCCATATAACACTGATATGCTTGTTTTTCCGGCAAAGGTAAACAAGATTTGGCATTCTGGTTTGTGCTCAAACAGGATTAGGCTAAAAAGTATAAAAATGCCCAGGATGAATGATTCAGACTATTTCTTATCTGAGTTTTTATTGTCAGAGGAATCAATGGGCACTTCATCTCCCAGCTTATTAATCGTCTTCACATTCTCCTCAAAAGCACGATTGATGGTCTCATCCACTTTCAATAATAAAGTGCTGAACTGATGATCCATCTGTATCATCACCGGAAACACCAGCGATTTATCAAATTGCTGCGGTTTGACGATATGCAGTCGCATCAGGCGGCCGACAAAAAAACTGCTCACCATCAATATAAAAATACCCAGCACCAATCCTCCGAATACTTTGGTAAGAATATAATTGCGATGTGTACTGATCCATTTTTCGATTCTGTTGCTGGTAAATTTGTATAAAAACATGACTAAGCCCAGTACCATCACGAAACCCAGGATAAAATACCACACCTTGACCTGAGTAAATGTATTCTCCAGAAATAAAAACATGATTGGAAATAACCGGAGTGCCAGTAAAAAGGCCAGAATCATCAGCACTAATTTTAAAACCGTACCGAGCAAACCGTTGGAATAACCGATGTAAAATCCGAGAGCCAATACGATTATAAATATCAGGTCAATCCACATCCACAGTCGGTTTATAATTGGAGTGGGCCCTGACCTACCTGATCCGGGATATAGGATTGATCAATACAATGTCTCAATAAACTATGCCGGATAAATTCGCTGACCTTGGCCTGATAAGCATCCGGATACAGGAGATGTATGTTTGGTCCGGCATCTAAAGTGAAATAAAGTGGAGTCTTGGTGGCTTCTCTGTATCTTCTGACTTCATCAATGATAGCCAGTGTGCCCGGCTGCATGAGGATATAGCAAGGCTCCGATAGCATCATCAGTCCGTGCAAAGCCATTGCTTCTTGCTCTACGATCTCACCAAACACAGGTATATCACCACGCTTCAGGGCCATCAGAAGTCGCTTCAGGCGCTGCTGAACCGTAATATAGCGGGTTTCACTATAAGGGTTAGATTCCATCAACCGATGCCCGACCGATGATGATATACTCTTCTGTGCCCTGGATACGATCAGTATGTCATCATGAAATGTCTTGAATTCATCATGGATATGTCTGCCCCATCCGATCGCATATTCCTGTGAAGACTGTGACGATTCAGCTATTTCTCCCCAGAGTGCAGCCTCAGGATAAATGCTGCGACAGGCACTACCCGAACCCAGCCGTGCGACATACGAGGCTTTCCTATCGAAACGTTCATCATCACCCAATGTGCCAAAAATCTCATCTTCCATGGTACACAGGCATAATGCCAGCGCACTCATCGCTGATGCAGATGAAGCTATCCCTGCTGAATGTGGAAAACTATTGGATGAAAAAAGAGTCAATTCGACTTGTGAAAGGAAAGGAAAGACAGGCAATAACGATTCCAGAAATCGTTCGATCCGCTCAGAAAATGCCTGATTAGTCACCCCATCAAACATAAAATCGATACACACACCTTTCTTCTCAGTCATCTTGGGACCATACTCGAGCGTAGTCTCTGTATGGGCTGCATCAAGTGTAAAACTAACAGATGGATTACAGGGCATTTGTATATCGTACTTGCCCCAGTATTTGATGAGTGCGATATTGGATGGACTGCGCCATACCACTTTTCCAGATGGGACCTTACCTGTCTCTATGACCAGTGCCGGATTGTGAAATTCGGACATTGAGCTTTATTACTTTGCCGTAAATTTAACAATTCAGATGTATTTCTGTCTATCGAATTTCAACAAATCCATCCTGATACAAAAGAAAGCCTGAAATAAAATTTTATTTACGCTTCGGACTGAGATTATAATCTTCCAGTACCATATCCAGTATGCGGTTGTCTCCTACATGATATCCCTCTCGCAGACGATAACCGTAGAATAGCCCGGTAGTATTGTAGTAGAAAGCAGTCCAGCCACCCTTGATCTCCCTGATCACATCATAGAAGGGCATATCCATCTCTTTCTCTATCATCTTAACCAAAATCATTCCCTGAGTACGAGTAAGTTTCTTGAGTGGTTCCTCAAACTGGTTTTCCAACTCATTCTCCAATTGCCGCATATATCTTTTTCTCTCCCGGCGGGACATTCCTTTCGTCATCTCCTGCGAATCATGATAGATGCGCATCGCCTCCATAGCATAGGGATATACGATAGCCGCATAGCGCCTGTAGCGCATATACAGGTCGTACTCATCCTTACTGTTGAACTGTTTTCTCGAACTGATAGTAACTTCATCGAGCTGATCCAGATAGAGTGTATCTCCTTTTGCGGTAATAATTCGCAGCATTTTCTTGCCACCGAAGATCACCGTATCTTTTTTCTCTTGTTGAGCTTGCAGCGAATGCGCTACAAACAAGCCGAGAATGATGAATAAAATATTGAGCCTTTTCACCTTTGTTGTTTAATCTTAAATCGTAAACGAAAAATTCAGGAATCCAGGTTCTCCTTTCTATACTGAATCGCTTATCTTAACTCTATTTTAACCCAAATATTGTATAAATCCTAAGGTCAGTAAACGCAGATTTTCCCTGAAAAACTTATCAGCAAAGAATCAATTTTCCGGAAGGAAAGTTCAATTCTTATTCAATATTTAATTTGTCCAGCAAATAATGGCTGCCAATGCCAAAAATCTGCATCCAGCTTTTGATCTCTGTCATTGCTTGAGCTTGCTTATATCCGGTGTATTCTGCTGAGATCATAACATTCTTTGCCGTATGTTCCAGACCAATAAACTCCTGCATCTTTACCCGATAGCCCAGATATTTCAATACATTAATCCTGATGAGATCCGTAAATAAAGTGGCAAATTTTTCAGTAGCAAGCCCATATTCATACAGTGAATGAGTCAGATCAGTTTCCCGCTGAAGTGAGCGCCTGACTTGTTTCTGGCAACAAGGGGCGACAATGATGAGTTTTGCTTTTTGCTTAATCCCGAAATACAAGGCATCATCTGTGGCCGTATCACAGGCATGAAGTGCTACCAATACGTCCGGCTGTGCACCCGGGTAATCCTGAATTGAACTCTCTATAAATTTCAGACTATCAAAATTACATTGCTTCGCGACGGTGTTACAATGCGCCATTACCGCACTTTTAATATCTACACCGGTAACTTGCACGGCCTGAAACTTCTGCTGCCTCAGATAGTCAAACATAGCAAAGGTCAGATAGCCTTTACCACATCCCATATCAATTATTTGTAATGGCTTATCCGGAAGGAATGAAGAGACCAAAGACGAAAATATCTCTACGAAACGGTTGATCTGCAGAAACTTTCGTTTCATCTCGCTGATCACATTACCCTGCGCACTGGTGATTCCCAATGGGTGCAGAAAAGGTGCAGTAGCAGGTACCAGATATTTCTTTTCATTATTGTGTGTTATGCCGGGAGAATCATGCATTACCTTCTTTTGGATCACTGTAATCTTACCCCTGGATGATACCATAAACTGTACTTGTTCGGTCGCTGTAATTACAAAGGCTCTTAAAAAATGTGTTCCCAATGATTCTGTCAGAAAAATGCGCAATTCATCAGAAGACAGATTCTTGTGCACCTGTTGGTTTCCTTGCTGGAGTGTCGCCTGGGCCTTAATTTCAGACTGAATCTGTACAGGTTTGATTGTAATCTTACTTAGGATATTTGCTTTCTCTACCGGCTTACTAATGACGACAGAATGCAGTGAACCCTGATCAAAATGCTTTTCTATCTGATCAATAAAATCGGCTATCTGTCCAGTATTTTGCATCAATACATTTAAAAATATAGTGCAAATTAGCGAGAATTCTATCAACAGAACATAATTTCGTTATATTTGAAATCAAATTAAATTGTTTTTTGAATCCGTACAATGCCTAGAACTGCATTTCATATCATCATTTTTATTATTCTCATTTTTATTCATCCCGAAGTAAAAAGTCAGTGTCAGATAGATAGTATTCTTCGATATAAGTCATCCACCTGCCGCAATGAACCAGCAGATACCATCATCGTCAATACCTATGATGCTACAGGGCAATTGTCAGCTCAAGTACACTCAGTACGGTTGGACTCACTCAATCAATACATTGAATTTAAGAAGGAAAATCTGGAATATGACGCGCATCAAAACAAAACCAGAGATTTAATCTGGGTAAAAAACCCAAAGGGTAATGAGCCTTGGTCAATGCGATATCTGGCCAGTTTTAAATATGACGAGAATGACAATCTAATTGAAAGCGCTGAAAAATTCATACCGGCTGCAGGCAATGGCGCTTATGAAAAAATTGATTTGTATAAGTACAATGAAAATAATCTGAAAGTCGAACACACGATAAGATACTGGAATAAATCGTTACGTAGTTGGATTGATTCGACACAAACGATTTATGAGTATGATGCTGATTCCAATGTGACTTATGCATTAACTCTAAAAAAAGATCTCGAAGAGAATAAATGGGAACCACACAAAATTGTAAACAACATTTATGATAAACAAAAAAATATTACAGATACTCAAAGTAAAATATGGGGTGGAGCATTCCGCCAATGGATGCCGGAAGAGAGAATTACGTATATATATAATAAAAATAATAAAATCAAAAAGACCATTTACCAGGATTGGTATCGTCCCGGACACTGTTGGATTAATAGTATCGTAATAAGCAATTCGTATGATACGCAACATAATATCATTGGTTCAAAAATTAAAAGACCTGCGAAAAATCACTATTTGTATTCTCCCCTATCGAAAATCACTTATAGATATAACACACAAAATCAAATCACCGAAGCTTTTTACCTGGCCTGGGACAAGAAAGAAAAAGCATCGAAACCCTATGCGTACTATAAATATAAATACAGTCCGTCGAATAAGCTGACTGTAGAAGAGAAATACTGGAATTATGACGCACCAAACGAAGGGCCTCAAAACTACCAGAAGACAATTTACAGGTGCAGATAATGCATTATTTATAAAATAAATTAATCGTTGATTAATGCCAATATATTTATTGATATTATTATCAGCTTATATTTTTCTTTTATTATTCTTATTCAAAACCATATAACCTAACACCCCACCCATAATCGAAGCAGCAAAAATCCCCAGCTTTGCCTGCGTCATATATACCTCATGTTGAAATGCCAGTGATGTAACAAACAATGACATAGTAAATCCAATCGCTGCTAATAATCCCAATCCAAACAAATTCCTTAGATTCATTCCATCAGGCCAGGGTGCTATGTTCAGTTTGATAAGTATGAGTGTAAAACCAACCACACCGATTACCTTACCAATCAACAAACCCAATGCTACTCCTAAAGCCACATTTGTACTAAACAGCTCACCCGGATTAACATCCAGTGAAACACCGGCATTGGCTAAAGCAAAAACGGGTAGTACAAAAAAGGTAACATACGGATGCATGGCTACCTCCAGTCGCTGCAGTGGCGGCATGGCCCGTTGAATATCCGCATTCATTTCACCCAGCACATGCACCTGATCTTCTTTCAGTGTAGTTACTTTATTATTGGGATCAATTTTTCTGAATCGTTCCAGATGATTACTTACTCGTTTTATGAGCGTATTCTCATTTATCGCTACATCTGCCGGAATCATGAAAGCCGCTAAGACGGCTGCTATTGTTGCATGTACGCCGGAAAGCAGGAAGGAAACCCATACTCCACCGATACCCAAAACAATATAAAATAGCACATTGCGGATACCAGCCTTATTTCCGAGATACATTGCCAGCGCAAAACCCAGACCACTCAGCAGATGAATCACAGAAATATCAGAGGAATAGAATAATGCGATTACTATGACAGCGCCGAGATCGTCCACTATGGCTAAAGCAGTCAAAAAAACCTTGAGTGAAAATGGTACTTTATTACCCAATAAATACATCACACCCAGCGCAAAAGCTATATCTGTCGCCATGGGTATGCCCCATCCATGCTGCACTTCCGGCCCCGGATTCAACGATACATAGATTAGTGCCGGCACAAGCATACCTCCCAGCGCCGCAAAAATGGGCAATAATGCTTTCCTGGGTTGAGATAACTCACCTCCGACAAACTCCCGCTTCAACTCCAATCCGACCACAAAAAAGAAAACCGCCATCAGCGCATCATTGATCCAATGCAGCAGACTAAGTTCGATAAATGCATCACCACCAAAATAAAGCCCAATCTTATAATGAAGTACTTCAAAATAAGACTCAGCCCAACTGGAATTGGCCAGAAACATTGCGATAAGTACACTTATGCCCAGGACTATGCCTCCGGACTTCTCATTTTCCATGAATTGCTGCATCGGTGCACTCATCCGATCAATGGCGTATTTCTTAATATCATCCTGATTGCCAGTCATTCCATATTCATTTCATATCTGTGATAATTTGCTCTGTCTAACTCAAAAACGACTGTAAGATATTAAATAAATAATTTGTAGAAAAGTAGCCGTCGGCTAATCACATGTTTATGAATTCATCCATATAAAGAAAAATGTAACTATTCAATTCAAAAAAGAAATTAATCAACAATTAATCTCAAACAGTACATAGGCTAAATGGGCATTGCTTCATGCGAATGGCGTAAATCAAGTACTACGAAGGATTAGTTTAAGATATCAGGGCTACGCCCCTAAATCTGCCTTAATACTGTAATCTATAAATAGGTCACAGTTACGCCCCTCGGTTAATGAAACTAATGAATAAAAATAATGCCAGTGAAAAGTTACAAATATGTTGAACCTCTCTAAAAAATGCCAAAGGCATTAAATATAAATAACCTCGCGCAAACGAAGTGCAGCTCGAGGCTGGAATATAAACTACCACGAACTCCGTAGGAGTTCAATATGAAGAATACTTCTATTCGTTTACTGATATCATCTATTTGCTTGTCTTTATAAATTTTTCATTTGTTCTTTTCATACTATTCTGGAATGATTAAGTCTTGACCATTTGGTAGTCTGTGCTCCCTTAGTGGGATTCAGGGGGTAGGGGATAGCAATTGGTCAAAAAAACTAAGTATAGTATATATCATTGAACACCTACGGAGTTCCTTTCTTATTCTTAGCTTACCCGGTACTGTGCTTCGCTTGTACCGGGTTATTTACGTTAAACTCCTACGGAGTAAGGTGTTTAATTTAGAATACATCCCTAATAGAGGCATAAACTAATTAAAGATTTTGTAATGAATATAATCAAAAGGCAAATGCAATTTGTTTTATATACAGAGGCTACACACATATTAATGAATTCATCCATAAAAAGAATTAATATTCTGTTAAATTAATTGTGATCTGAGTAATATCTCAATAATGTAGTTAAATTAGCTGATAGAAAACTATTTCATCCATATTATGCACAATTATCAATCTAAAACTTTACCCATGAAAACAATTCTTGCAATTTTACTCATTTTCCCATTAGTACAAAGTATTTGCCAGCCCAGGGAAGATGACGTTGACAAAACAAAAATAATAAGCAATGCTGTATGTTTTTTCGGTGGAAACCTGATCCATAGCAGATTGGGATACACTACAGGATTCCAGACAGGCGTCACTATACTGGGATTAAAGCATTATGGCGTAACGATTTGTTATGCATTTAGCAACCGAAAAGACCCAAATCCTCCTGAGAATTATTTTGCCGAATCAAACATTATCTTACCCAATTTAAAACCCGGTAGTAAACTTCTATCCGGCGTCATCCGCATAGTTCGATTCTTTTCGTCCGATGATGAGAATACCTTTGGACTTGCGCTGGGTGCATCCTATTCAGCAAGCACGACACCCAGCTATGTCCAACGATACAGCGCATCAACTTTAGGCTATACTGATAAATATCATTATACGAGGGACTTTGGCCTGAATTCAGCGATACACTTAAATCATAATCAAAATGGCAGAGTGGGAATCGGAGTTGGTCTGACAGGAAACCTGAGTAAATACAATACTTATCTGGGTCTGGAGCTCAATTTACTATTTGGTAAAATGGCAAAAAGATAAATGGCCTTTCCCTCCAATATCTGTACCTTCGTGGACAAATGGAGCAGAAAGAAGATCGGTTTTTTCCGGGCAAACTGATATTGTTTGGTGAACATACCGTAGTGTATGGCGGGCAGGCGATTGCCCTACCCACACCACAATATGGAGGTAGATGGATCGCCGGTGGAAATCAGACACACCAAACTGATTTTTTTGCATTTATTGATTATTTACGAATTAAAAAGGATGAATTGAAAGCCGTGCTTGATCTGGATAGATTGCAGTGGGATATTGATTCAGGTTGGATATTTGAGAGTAATATTCCCGGTGGTGCCGGTCTGGGCTCATCCGGTGCATTCACTGCAGCTATTTATCATACATATGGGAGCAATTATCCCCAGGAAATAGTAGAATTAAAAGCAGATCTGGCATTAATCGAAAGTTATTTTCATGGTCAGAGTTCAGGTCTCGATCCGCTTATCAGCTATATAAATGAGGGCATATTACTTCAGGGCGATCAAATAAAATTGCTTGATAATCAGGCTGACTTAATGGATCACTTTACCCTGATCAACACCCAAATGCCCAGAGATGGTAAATTCATGATCCAGCAATATGCTACTCACTGGGCACAAGCGGCTTTCAGACAACAAATAGAGACAAATTATCTGCCGATGGTCGATGCCTGCATTAACGCTTACCTGGCTGATGATGCTGTAGCAATGAATACTGCGATGTTTGACCTGAGCTATTTCCAGTTGGTACATCTCAATTTCCTTATACCGTCTGTTTATATCCGTAATTGGGAAGAGCGATTGATGTTCACCAGTGGGTATTTCAAGATCTGTGGTGCGGGTGGCGGTGGTTTTTTGCTACGCTATGACCTGCCTGATTAGTAGATATTCTGTCAAAGGCATTTACTGAAAAAATACAAATCGTATATTTGCCGCTTAAAAAATTCAAAACAGCTAATGCATCAATATATCTATACCCTGGCGCAATGGGAAGGTAAAGAAATCACGCTCAAAGGCTGGGCTTCCAACATCCGCTCAGGAAAAGGGATTTATTTCATCGTCATGCGGGATGGCACCGGATTTTGTCAGGTAGTCATCAGTGCGGACAGTGTGAGTGGGGAAGCCTTTGCAGCAGCCGGCACTTTAACTCAAGAGAGTTCATTTGCAGTCACCGGCACTGTCATCAGAGATGAAAAACAAATGGGCGGCTATGAAATACAAGCAAAATCTATAGAAGTTTATCAGGTAGCAGAGGAATATCCCATTTCAAATAAAGAGCATGGTGTGACTTTCTTGTCAAATAATCGCCACCTGTGGTTGAGATCCCGCCGCCAATGGGCTATCATGCGCGTCCGCAATGAGATCATCATGGCCATCCATGACTTTTTCCAAAGTAATGGATTCATACAAATGGACGCACCTATATTTACCGGAAATGCGGTAGAAGGTACGACAACACTTTTCGAAACCGATTTTTTTGGTCTCCCGGCTTATTTATCTCAAAGTGGTCAGCTTTATGCTGAGGCCATTGCGATGGCTCAGGGTAAAGTTTATACATTCGGCCCGACCTTCAGAGCAGAGAAATCAGACACACCGCGCCACTTGTCAGAGTTCTGGATGATTGAACCTGAAATGGCTTTTTATGACCTTGAGATGGACATGCAACTCATAGAAGCATTTATCAAAAGCGTGATTTCACGCATTTTGGAAAAATGCACTATCGAACTCGAAGTGCTCGAAAGAGACAGATCGCGTCTGGAGAATGTACTTCAACCATTTCCGAGAGTCACACATGCGGAAGCAGCTCAAATACTGCGTGGTGAAAAAGAAGTCAATGGTAAAAATGCACTCAAAGTACAGGAAGAAGACCTCAACAAGGCAAAAGCAGATGTCGAACAAATTCAAGCAGAGATAGCTGACAGAGAAAATAAAGCTAAAAATGCATCTAAGGGTGAAAGGCGATTTCATGAAGGTCGGATCATCCAACTCAGAAAAGACCTGGAAATTGCGACTGAGAAAGTTCGCAATATACCGGGATGGATCGAATCCGCACGCAACTTCAGTGATGACAATGATTTCGGCAATAGTGATGAAACTGTACTCACACGCGTATTCGATGCGCCTGTGATGGTTTACAACTGGCCGGCAAAAATCAAGTCATTCTATATGAAAGAGGTAGAGGGCAATCCCGATCTGGTAAAAGGCGTTGATCTCCTTGCACCCGATGGATTCGGTGAGATCATCGGTGGCTCTGAACGCGAGACAGATCTTAATGTCCTGCTACGTAAGATAGAAGAACACCAGTTACCTCAGGAAGCTTTCGAATGGTATCTCGATCTGCGTCGATTTGGTTCAGTTCCACATTCTGGTTTTGGATTGGGATTGGAACGGGTAGTTCGATGGGTTTGTGGGCTCGATCACATGCGGGAGACGATTCCATTCCCACGCAGATATGGCCGTTTATTTCCATAATAAACAATCCGTTTGATTTTTTCTGTCATTTTCTAATCTGTACCCCTTGGGCTAAACCCTCTGTGCCCTCAGTGTTCAAACCCTCTGTGCCCTCAGTGTTCAAACCCTCTGTGCCCTCAGTGTTCAAAACCTCCGTGCCCTCAGTGTTCAAAAACATCTAAGCTAAAAACAACATTTACATTGGCCATCTGCTCCAAGCCATCTGCATTGAGAGGAGTGCGACCAGG
>CAZGKN010000033.1:0-25129 GCA_964525915.1 uncultured Saprospiraceae bacterium
GAGGAACCTGAGCGAATGCTGACTGCACGTGTTTTTCCGGATGCTCTCGAGATGTGCAATAAATGGTTTGATGAGGGTCATATCATCACCTTTTTTACCTCCAGGACATTGGAGCATAAAGAGGTAACTGAAAAATGGTTGGATGCTTCAGGTTTCAGATATCATAGTGTCTTATATGGCAAACCACGAGGCGGAAACTATCATTGGATAGATAATCACATCGTTAAAGCAACACACTTCAAGGGGAAATTTACCAATATGGTTACCGAGATGAAACCCATTGAAGTCTTCGAGGATTAAATCAATCCTCCAGGGTTTCGAAGAATCCGGTATCATAGTTCTTACGCACATTATCCCAGGGAAAATATTTCCCGTTCATCGCGATATATACACCCGGTGGGAGTACTTGTACAAAAGCCAGGGCAGATCCCAGATTAAAAAAACCATCGGATGAGTTTCCAAACGCATACGGAATCATCGCACCGGTCAGCACTATTGTTTTATCATTTATTCCGGCTTCAGCCAGCATCTTTGCGGTGTACACCATTTTGTCCGTGCCATGAGTGATTAAAATTTTATTGGCATCTGCTTTTCTGCATTGGTAACTAATCAACTGCCATTCTTCTTCCTGCATCTGAAGGCTATCCACCATCATCAGCGTCTTTACATCGATATCGACTTCACATCTACCGCGGGTAAACATTTCATTTAGATGGGTATTTTTAAAATACAATTCACCGGTGATAAAATTATACTCCTTATCAAAAGTTCCGCCTGTAACAAATACTTGTACCATAACCTCAATTATTGAAGCACGAATAAAAGCGAATTATAGATAAAATCATATATTTGGCACTACTTTTTTTTAATAGAAAATTCATAAAATGATACGAATCAGATTTACATTCTCTGCCTTCATCCTGATGGCATTATTTGCAATGAGTTGCAACACTCCCAAGGCAGCACAAGCACCGGTTTCAGTGGTGGTAAGCCCACCGGCGAATACGACGCAGACACTGCAGGAGAAGAAAGATTACTCGGGCACCTACCCGGATGAGAAAGCCGGCCAATATGATAATGGCAAGATGTGGACATTTGCCTATCCGCCAAAAGAATATTTCGCTAAGACATACCATTTCAATGCATCGGATGAATGGCTGGAAACTGTAAGGAAATCAGCACTCCGCTTTGCAACTTACTGTACAGCGTCCTTTGTGTCAGAAGATGGACTGGTGATGACGAACCATCACTGTGGCCGTGAAAGTGTCACAGAAGTAACCAAAGAAGGTGAAGACTTACCTACTAATGGTTTTTATGCACAGACTCTGGCTGACGAACGTCCGGTTCCGGGATTATTTGTAGATCAACTGGTCTCAATGCGTGATGTAACCCAAATCCTCAATGATGCAGAAAATGCGGGTGCTACACCACAAGAAAAGGCAAAACTCAGAAGAGATAAGATTACCGAATTGACTACAGCCGGACCGGATGAAAAAGACATGACTTACCAGCTACACTCTTTCTATAACGGAAGTATCTACCAGGTATTCGGCTACAAGCGGTACAATGATGTTCGCCTGGTAATGGCTCCTGAGACTGCACTGGGATTCTTCGGTGGCGACCCGGACAACTTCACTTATCCACGCTATTGCCTGGATTACACATTCTTCAGAGTCTATGGTGAAGATGGTAAACCGCTCAAAACACCTTACCACTTCAACTGGAGTGCTGACGGAGCTGCAGAAGGTGAAGCTACTTTCGTAGTCGGTAACCCCGGTACTACAAAGCGTCTGAGCACTATGGCCCAGTTGGAATATGATCGTGATTACAGTGTACCTGTGGTATTAAACTATCTGAAGGTAGCCACGAATATGTATAAGGATTATCTGGCTAAGCATCCGGAGCTCAAGCTAAAACTGACAGATACTTATTTTGGTATGAGTAATTCACTGAAAGCTTATTCAGGTATTTATAAAGGCTTGCTCGATCCTGTACTGATGGGTAAAAGGGCAGATTTCGAACATTCATTTAAGGAAAAAGTATTTGCCAATAGTGCATTGAAAGAAAAATACGGCCATCTGTGGAATGACCTCCACAATACACTCACCGAGATCAGTAAGGTATATCCAAAGCAGATTGCTTATTCTCCGGACCGTTTTGGTTCAAAATTATTCAGCAATGCAATGGAAGTAGTTGACCTGGCTAATACACTCAAATTGCCTGTAGATCAGCGGCCGGATGAATTGAAGACACAAGACGGCATCGACAAGGCAATCGCCAAATTAGATCTGGGCAAAGATTACTATCCTGAAATAGAGCAGCGATTGGTCCAATTTGTTTTGGAGAATACATACAACAGTGGCTTCAGATACTTGCCTGTAGTGAATACCATGACCAATGCTGATGATGCAGTAGCTGCAAGTAAGCGCATGGTAGCTAATACCTTCCTGGATAATACGGTAGAAATAAAGAATATGTTTGCCAAGGGAGCAGACGTAGTCCTGGTTTCAGATGATCCGTTTATTCAATACGCTAAAATGGTTACTGACAGTTTTAACACACTCAGAATGAAAATCATGCCATTGTATCAGGCACAGAGCGCATATACACAGGAAATGGGAAAGGCACTGTATGAAGTTTATGGCACAGCAATTCCTCCTGATGCAAACTTTACATTGCGTATCGCTGATGGTGTAGTAGAACCGTATGATTACAATGGTACTACAGCACCTGCCTTTACTACAATGTTTGGTCTGTATGACCGCTATTATTCCTATGGTCGCAAAGATCCATGGGATTTACCGGCCAAATGGGCAAATCCGCCAGCTAATCTCAATATGGCTACAAAAATGGATTTTGTTTCTACCAATGACATCATCGGTGGAAATAGTGGCAGTGCGATGATCAATAAAAACAAAGAAGTTGTAGGTCTGGTATTTGATGGAAACATCGAAAGCTTACCGGGCAGATACATCTATGATGTACAATCAGGCAACAGAACAGTCAGTGTGCACTCTTCTGCAATCCTTGAATCATTGGATAAGATCTATAAAGCAACCCGAATAGTGGATGAATTGAAAAATTCAAAGATAAAGTAAACTAACTGTTGATAATAAAAGCCCGGCTATTAACTTTATAGCCGGGTTTTTTATTTTTAATGTATATGTACGGATTAATTTTAGTTGGCGGAATGAGTAGCCGAATGGGCTCAGATAAATCTTTCCTTCCGGTAAAAGCAGAAAAGTCGTACATGAAAGCATACAGACTGTTAACACCTTTCTGTGACAAAATTTATTTCTCTTGCCGCAAAGAACAGCGTATTAATTTTCAAGAAATGGATATTATCACTGACAAGTACGCAGAATGTGGCCCGATAGCCGGAATCCTGACTGCAATGGAGACATACAGAGATCAAAACTGGCTGGTGATCGCCGTAGATATGCTTTATACAACCACAGAAATGATTGCTGAATTGATACATAATCGCCCGGATAATCAAAGTATTTTTTTTGGAAATAATCAAAGGGTCGAACCATTATTAGGAATTTATGATCGTTCGATATACGGCTATTTAAAAAATGCACATCTAAGTGGAGAATTTAGTCTGAATAAAATACTTACAGCTTCACCGGACGTATATTTATGTGCTGCAGAAGGCAGAAATCTCGCAAGTATTAACACACCGGCAGATTTTGAGGAGTTTAATCAAAAGTTAAAACAATGAATTCATTTGGTAGAATATTTCGTCTTGCAATCTACGGAGAGAGTCATGGTCAGGCCATTGGCGCAGTGATAGATGGTTGTCCACCCGGAATACACATTGATTTTGCACAGATGATTCAAATGCTGGATCGAAGAAAACCGGGTGGAAAGGGAACGACAACGCGGATTGAAGCAGATTTGCCCGAAATACTATCCGGTTATTTTAATGAATTTACTACCGGAAGTCCTTTGCATTTGCTAATCAGAAATAACAATACCCGAAGCCAGGATTATGAAGGACTGAGAGCAACACCCCGTCCGGGGCATGCAGATTTTGTAGCCCGGGAAAAATTTAAAGGTTTTGAAGATTATAGAGGTGGCGGCCATTTCAGCGGGCGGCTCACTGCAATTATTGTTGCAGCAGGAAGCATAGCGAAAGATATTTTAACCCAGAAGTTTAATGCAAACTTAGATATTCAGGCTCGTGTGACCGAAATCGGCGGCGATACCGATCTGGAAGCTGCCTTACAAAAAGCAATACAACGCAATGACAGTGTAGGCGGATTAGTCGAATGTCGAGTAAACGGGCTACCCATCGGTCTGGGAGAGCCTTTCTTCGATTCATTGGAATCAATGTTGGCACACGGTGTTTTCAGCATTCCGGCGATTAAAGGCATCGAATTCGGCAGTGGGTTCAGTGCAGGCCGGATGTATGGCAGCAGCCACAATGATGCCATAACAGATCTGAGCGGACATACACTCAGTAATAATGCAGGTGGGATAAATGGCGGTCTGAGTAATGGAAATGAACTGGTTTTTCGTATTGCAGTAAAACCTCCTTCTTCCACGCCGGCAACCCAACATACACTGAACATCGAAACAGGTGAAATGCAGGATATCACCATTGCCGGTCGGCATGATCTCTGTATTGCACTCCGGGTTCCAGTCGTATTAGAGGCGATTACTGCAATCGTACTTACAGATCTGTTTATGCTACGCGGTTAATTCTTTCTCATCTCTTGAAAATCAAATAAATAAAAACGTTTTTAAATAAAATAGGGTTAACTTTATTCTTACATTACTAAGTTTCATCCGTTATCATTTTGTATTTGTTTAAATTCATCTTAAATCAGTTAAAATGAAAAACCTCGTACTTTTCTTTCTACTTTTCACAAGTCTTACATATACCAATGCACAGGATTGCCATATCTATGATCTGGTAGCTGAAAAATCAGATTGTGATTCACTGGGATTTTATAGCATCACACTCAATTTCCAGCATGAAAATACCTCCGATTCATTCAATATCGATGGTTATGGTGTATTTGCTTATGCTGACCTGCCGGTGACACTTCATGGCTTTGAGGGAAATGGACAGGGTCAATTCTTCCATATCTTTGATCATGAAAATCATAGTTGTGGATTAGAGCGCGATATAGAAGGCAAACATTGTGGTGGTGCCTGCGAAATAGGAAACATTGTACTGACTAAGTTGGATTGTGATAATGATAATAAATTCTATCTCATTATTGATTTCAACCATGTAAACACCAGCGATTCGTTTAAAATCCAGGGTAATGGTCATCAATATGGCACTTTCGCCTATGCTGATCTGCCTGTTCAGATTGGTCCATTGGATGGTAATTTTAATGATACGTATGAGTTTGTCATCAAAGACCTCGAAAATGGAGATTGCACTAATTTCTCAACTCTGTCACCACCCTATTGTAATAATGGCAATGACTGTCATATTCATGATCTTACAGCTGAAAAATCGGATTGTGATTCATTGGGCTTTTATAGCATCACACTCAATTTCCAGCATGAAAATACCTCCGATTCATTCAATATCGATGGTTATGGTGTATTTGCTTATGCTGATCTTCCGGTGACATTGAATGGTTTTGAAGGCAATGGTTTGGGTCATGTATTTGAAATTTTTGATCAACTGAATCACGATTGTGGTTTGCGTAAAGAGATAGAAGGTAAGCATTGTGATAATAATTGCCACATATATGATTTAGTAGCTGAAAAATCAGATTGTGATTCATTGGGCTTTTATAGCATCACACTCAATTTCCAGCATGAGAATACCTCGGATTCATTCAATATCGATGATTATGGTGTATTTGCTTACGCAGATCTGCCGATAACCTTGCATGGGTTCGAAGGAAATGGCCAGGGTCATACATTTAAGATTATCGATCTTGAAAATCATGACTGTGGCTTACGCAAAGAAATCGAAGGTAAACACTGTGATGGAAGCTGCGAGATCGGCGAGATTCACATCATGAAATCAATTTGCAATGAAGATCACCAATTCTATATCAAAATTGATTTTGATTATTCAGGAACCAGTGATTCCTTTACCGTAAAGGGTAATGGACATAATTATGGGACATTTGCATACGCAGATCTACCAATCGTCATCAGTCCATTAGATGGGAATTTTGATGGTGTATATGAGTTTGTAGTCCGTGATTTATTGAACCCCGACTGTAAAAATGTAAAAGTCCTCGAACCACCCTATTGTGATGATTCCGGCGATTGCCATATCCACGATTTTGAATACCATTTATCAGCCTGTGATAGCCTGGGATTCTATAGTATCAAATTTAGTTTCCAGCATGAAAACACTTCTGATTCTTTCAGAATAGCGGGTTATGGAACCTTTGCTTATGCGGATCTTCCGATTATATTGTACGGATTCGAAGGAAATGGACAAGGTCATGTTTTTGAAATATTTGATTTGGAACACCGCGATTGCGGCTTACGCAAAGAAATTGAGGGAAAACATTGTGATAATGAGGATTGTCATCTGTCAGAACCTGAATTCCGTATTTCTAATTGTAACAATGACCATCAATTCTATGTACTCATAGACTTTGATTCACAAGGCACCAGCGATTCATTTAATTTAAAAGTCAATGGAACATTTTACGGCCGGTTTGCTTATGACGATCTGCCGGTTGCAGCAGGCCCATACAACGGCTTATCCGATGATACTTTAAGATTTCTGATACGTGATCAGCAGCATGAGCGTTGTGCAGCCGATGGACGGGTATTACCACCGTATTGTCCGGACCGCGATCAATTGATTACAGATATCAGTTGGGAGCCATTGGATTGTCACAGTACAGAATCATTTTTTGCTAATGTAGATGTAAATCATGATTTACCTTCGGATATGCTGCTTGATATATGGCAGGGTGATCAATTATTAGCCAGTAGCATAGTAGCAAACTTCCCATTACAGATTCTGGTAAGAACTGATGGAAGCCCCTATCTACGTATTCAGCAACATGATAATGAACATAATTTCCAGGTTTACACTATGACTTTTCCGGATTGTAGTCAGACATCCGTCCGCAAAACAGACAATCCCTATTTTGTAACACCTAATCCATTTGATGATGCGATTTACATAAAGTCAGACTTGGTTGTCAAAGCGTCATTGTATAGTTTAGAAGGAAAGTTTATTACTTCAGCACAAGGTCAAAATGTAAAAATGACTGTTACGAATACCATTCCTGGTATTTATATTCTGAGCATTCAGGATGGGAAATCGGTAGTTTATTACAAATTGGTTAAAATTTAATTTATTAAAGATTAGCAAAATATTTTTAGGCAAAAGAAAACAGTAATAAAGGTTTGCATATTCACACTGCCGTATAGGTATTGGAATTATATTACTATTTAATACCTTTATACTACAAATAGCAATGAATGAACCAGGGTAAATCGTATAATCCGCACGCAGGAAAATCGACTCTATCCTCAGAGGATAATCAAAAGACACTTCGTTCAGCAGCAGGTTTGCCACCATTTCTGAGAGGTCCGTATGCGTCGATGTATGTGCGGCGCCCCTGGACTATCAGGCAATATGCGGGTTTTTCCACAGCTCAGGAAAGTAATGCATTTTACAAACGCAATCTGGCTGCGGGGCAAATGGGGCTCAGCGTAGCATTTGACCTGGCAACACATCGTGGCTATGACTCAGATCATCCCCGTGTGACAGGTGATGTAGGTAAAGCCGGAGTAGCCATTGATACAGTAGAAGACATGAAAATGCTGTTTGATGGGATTCCTCTGGATAAAATGTCAGTCAGCATGACCATGAATGGCGCCGTCATACCTATCCTCGCCTTTTACATCGTGGCTGCAGAAGAGCAGGGAGTAAAACCGGAACAACTCAATGGAACTATTCAAAATGATATCCTGAAGGAGTTTCTGGTCAGAAATACATACATCTATCCGCCGGAAGCCAGTATGCGGATCATCGCTGATATCTTTGCATATACCGCAAAAAATATGCCCCGTTTTAATTCAATCAGCATCAGCGGATATCACATGCAAGAAGCAGGTGCTACTGCTGCCATAGAACTGGCTTACACACTCGCTGATGGGCTGGAGTATATCCGTGCCGGCATAAAAGCAGGTATGGACATTGATGAGTTTGCACCCCGACTCTCATTTTTCTGGGGCATCGGTATGAATTTTTATGAGGAAATAGCCAAACTTCGCGCTGGGCGCTTCCTTTGGGCTTCTATAGTCAGTCAATTTCATCCAACGAATCCAAAATCACTGGCACTGCGTACCCACTGTCAGACAAGTGGCTGGAGCTTACTTGCCCAGCAAATTTATAATAATATCACGCGTACGACAATTGAAGCGATGGCAGCGACTCTGGGCGGCACACAATCCCTCCATACCAATTCGATGGATGAAGCATTAGCCTTACCGACAGATTTTTCAGCACGAATTGCCCGCAATACGCAGATTTATCTTCAGAAAGAAGCAGGAATCACCGAAGCAGTAGATATTTATGGCGGTTCAACTTATGTCGAGAACTTAACTTCAGAGTTAATCAAAGAAGCTTCAATGTTGATCGATGAAGTAGAGCAAGCCGGTGGTATGGTTCAGGCTATCAATAAAAGAATACCCAGCAACCGGATCGAAGAAGCCGCAGCAATCAAACAAGCAAATATCGATAGTGGCCGTGAACAAATCATAGGGCTCAATGTATTTCAGGAACAAGAAGACATCGCAATTGAGTTACTGGAAATAGACAATCAGGCTGTTCGTGAAGCACAAATCGCAGGACTTAAAAAAGTTAAAGCAGAGCGAGATAATGATAAAACTCAAGCTGCATTACAGCATCTGACAAAGGTTGCTAAGACAAATGGGAATCTACTGGAAGCAGCTATCTTTGCAGCCCGGGACAGAGCAACACTGGGCGAGATCAGTGATGCACTGGAATCTGTATTTGGCAGGTATCATGCCGACCCTAAAGTAATGAGTGGGATATATATGAGACAAACATCGGGGGATAAAGAATTTAAAGAAGCGCAGGCACTGACGGATGAGTTTGCCGATATTGAAGGACGAAGACCCAGAATCCTCGTGGCGAAAATCGGTCAGGACGGACACGATAGGGGTGCAAAAGTGATCGCAAGTGCCTTTGCTGATCTGGGATTTGATGTCGATATCGGGCCTTTATTTCAAACCCCACAAGAAGTGGCTATGCAAGCAGCAGAAAATGACGTCCACATCATAGGCATCTCATCACTGGCTGCCGGTCATAAGACACTGGTGCCCGAAGTCATGGCAGCTTTGAAAAAAATCGGCAGAGAGGATATTCGCATTATCGTCGGGGGAGTGATTCCACCGAATGATTATCCAATTTTGTTAGACATGGGAGTAATTGCAGTTTTCGGACCTGGAACTAAAATTCCTGCTGCAGCGACTTCAATTCTCCATATTTTGTTAGCAAAACACATTCACTAATATTGGTATCACGACATAATCCTTTATCCCGATGAGCAAAATCGTTTTTGCCTCTGACTTTCATCTGGGCATGAAGGGAAGATATAGTAGTCAGGAACGTGAGGCTCAGGTAGTCAATTGGATCAAAGAGGTTGCAGCAGATGCAGATGAAGTGTTTTTACTCGGTGACATCTTTGATTTTTGGTTTGAATATAGCAAGGTCATACCGAAAGGATTTGTTAGAATCCAAAACGCGATAGCGAATTTGACTGATGCCGGCATCCCGGTTCACATGTTTATAGGCAACCATGATATGTGGGCTTTCGATTATTTTACAAAAGAATTGGGAATGATGATGCACCGGCGACCGATTGAGATCGAAAGACAAGGCAGGCAACTTTTTATCGCACATGGTGACGGGCTTGGACCAGGTGAGAAGACATTTAAAATCATTCGTAAGTTGTTTCACTCACCCGTATTGATTAAAATGTTTCAATGGTTGCACCCGGATATTGGAATCCGGATTGCACATCGTTGGAGTAGCTCGTCTCGTGCGTCCCATGGTGATATATATCAATATAAGGGGCCTCAAAATGAATATCTGATTCATTTCGCTGAAGATTATCTGCTACAAAAACCGGAGATCGATTATTTCCTCTTTGGTCACAGGCATCTGGTCTTTGATTTTATGTTGAGCAATGGCAGATCAAGATACATCAACACAGGTGACTGGCTCAATTTTAATTCCTATGCAGTGATGGAACAAGGGCAAATCAGACTATTTACATACAATAATGAAGAATTGAAAGTAATTACAAATGAGACTCATTATTAGTATTTTATTTCTTTTCTACTGTTCTGCAATTTATTCACAGCAATGGATGCCTGCAACAGAGCTTCCTGTCAGTGACTCTATCGCATTCGTAAGCTTTGACAATCTTTCAAATATCTATCTGATATCGAATGATTCAAAGCTCTACCGTCAGAATCCAGGTACTAAACAATTGTATTCCTACCAGAATACACGTCTGGGGAGTATAGGAAGTATTGATGTGACCGATCCTTTTAAGATATTGGTATTTTATCCTCTATTCCAGACGATTATTACGCTTGACAATACGCTGACACAAATAGGCAAACTGGATTTCCACGATAATACGATAGGCACAATCAGATCAATTAGCCGATCTACAGACAACAATATCTGGATCTATGATGAGAGCAATCGATTAATTGATAAAATATCCACCGGAGGCAAAATTCTTATCAAAGGAATACCCAATTATGATCTTAAATTAACTCCATTAGCGACAGCACAGTTATTCCAGGATAATAATTTACTTTTTCTCACACAGACAGGCAAACCGGTCTATGTATTTGATCAGTTTGGCAAATTTGATCACCAGATAATTCTCCCGACTGATGCAAAGTTTATTCATATCCACGACTTCATTTATTACATATCTGATGGTGATTTACGTCGGTATGACTACACAAAGCCTGCACTGATGGCCGATGAAGTGATAATCAAAGGAATAAATTCAAAAGAAAATTTTTCACTAGATTTTTCAAAAAATAAAATTTACAAAATTGACAACAATAACAATTTAAGTTATCTACAATTTTAACGAACCCGATAACATATTCCTCTTAGTGTAAAAATAAATTGATAAGTAACAAATGTTCGTATCCAAGGAATAAAACGGACAAATCGGACCCAGGTAAGATCCCATTTACCTTGTTTTTGGTCAAATAATCGATAATTTCTATCAACAATACTAAATTCCATATCTTTGGGGCATAATTCCTTTAAATTTCTTTTAAAAAAGAATTGTTTATGTGTTTTATCATAAATTCCCCTATCCCTTCTCGGTAACCTATTTCTCATGAAATGGAAAAATAGTGAATAATGCCCGATGTGTGGCAAAGATATTACAATATAACCCCCTGGGCTTAGATGACTACTCAATATTTGCACAATAGTTACAGGGTCATTAATATGTTCTAATACATCCGCACAAATAATAACATCAAAAAATTTATCTTTCAACAAAATATCAAATTGTTCAGGTGTATTTAAATCTACTACGAATGCTTCTGTCAATTTACCTCTTGCTACCTCTATAGCCATAGGATTATAGTCCACACCTATTACATTCTTGGCTAAACCATCAAATAATATTTGCTCACCAAGTGCTCCATTATTACAACCAACATCCAATATAGATATACATGGTTTTATTTGTCGTAAAATCTCCGGCCTGACATTCTGATAAGATATTGGATTATTATATTGATTTTTTTGTAACATACTATAAAAATGATGATCTTTTTTGCTTATTTAATTTTCTATGCTCATTTATAAGCCTAAATAACTTTATTACTTTATATAGTGATTTAAATTCACTATTAATTTCCATAAATTCAAATTTATATAAATTCACAAATATACTTTTACATTTTTTACTTAACAAAATAGAACTACAAAAAAATATATTTATATTTATATTCTTCAAAATAGAAATTTCTTTTGAATTTAGTTTAAGCTGATCAAAATCAATTCCAATATCACTTATACTTGACTTCTTTCTTAAGTGATGTATAAAAGCAGATGTACTAAGGTAGAATTTAAACTTATGAAATTTTCGTCTATTATTTAAATCAACATCTTCTCCATATAAGAAGAAAAGAGGATCAAATCCTCCAACTTGTTCTAAAAAGCTGCGTGATATTAACCATGCAGCTGCATTTGTAAAGTCAATAGACAAAACCGGATTACTCTTCTTTGTCAAAAAATCACACTCTGTATGAATCAGTTTAGAAATGGTCTGCAAATGAAACAGATGATTTGGATCTAAATGCAGACCTGATTCATCCAGGTGTATAGGCGAGATAATACCACATTTGTCTAATTTTATTGCATCATAAACTAACTGACCTATAGCTTCCTTTTGCACAAGAGCATCCTGATTTAAAAGAAAAACAAAGTCATAATTTTGATCAACCGCAAATTTCATTCCTAAATTATTCGCTCGTCCAAATCCAATATTTGTTTTCAATAATTTACAATAAATCTTATCTCCAAAATTATTTAAAATTGCGATAGTCGAATCCTGACTTGCATTATCAATTACGAATATATCTGAATTAAACGCACTATTTAATACGCTATTCAAACATTCTTCAATAAAACTTTCACCATTGTGAGTGATAATAATAGTTAAAACCCTAACTGCCATTTGTCTAATTGGTAAATATTCTTAGCATGTAAAATAGTAAATACAATATATTAAAACAATAACATAAAAAAGTAAATAATCTATGTCACCTCAATAAGGTAACATTACCTTTTATTATTTTCGTTTGATTATTATAAAACTCTAATTCTGCCCAATAAGCAAAAACAGCAGGATCAAGTTGTTTTCCTTTTAGCCTACCATCCCATCCACTTAACTTATCCCCTGGCACTAAATTGATCCCTTCAAAGACATTTTCACCCCATCTATCATAAATCAACAATCTTTTTATACGAATCAGACATCCATTTGGACCAAATACTGTAAAAAAGTCATTTATACCATCATGATTTGGAGTAAAAACATTTGGAATAAAATACGAATCAGGCGGACAATCTCTAATTTCCATAGTTATTCGGATTGTATCCACATCAGTACAGCCATAGGAGTCAGTAATAACCGCATAATAAAATGTATTTTGGTCAATAAAAGTATTGAGTTCCTTTTCAGTTGAAATTTGATTACCATTTTGATCGAACCAATTAATTGTCTCCCAATTCCCAGATATTAATGGATCTATATGAATACTTTGTGGATTTATAATCATAGTATCATGCATGGATATATGAAGTGTCGGAGTTACCCGACCGACATAAATAGAATCTGAGTAAACAACACCACATTTATCAATAGTATTCAATATATAAAGACCAGTATCAGATATAGTTATGTTAGAAGAAGTATCGCCATTACTCCAGTCATAATCTTCAAATACCACTTTAACATTAATATCAATTGACTCTTTATTACAATTCAAATTAACATCCGGCCCCAAATCCAGGCTTAATGAATCAAAACATGATTCTTTCATTATTGAAGGAATATATTTAGAAACTTGAACATTCCGGGACGGTAGAGAAAGTGCTTCCTTATACTCAACTAATGAAACGTTAGTAACTGTTGGATTAAGCACTGAGGAAATGTATAACTGCAAAGGTTCCAAACCACCACATTCAGTTGTCCCATCTGTTCTAATTCTAGCTAAAACAACATTTGTCCGGCGCCCGTCATATACATTCGAAGTAAAATAAAAGTAATCGCCAATAGCAAGAGCTCTATTCGTCACATTATACAATGTCTGATTACTTACTACATTATTTAGTTTTAATTTCCTTGCCCATTTTAATTTTCCTTCTTGATCAATTGAAATAAAATACAACTCATTTTTATTACTATTATTAAATGCATAAATAATAAAGCCATCTTTAACTTTGACCAAACTGAATCCAAGTTCTGAGTTCGTATCCAATATATCATATTTAATCAGACTAACTATATTACCATTAAAGTCCAATTTATAAAAAAAAATAGCATTGTTTTGCAAATTGTCACCATTTTCGTTCCCATATGAGGCTAGATAAAGGAACTTCCCATCTGTATCCATATCAAATCCATATAGTCTAGCTGAAATATATCGAGGTAAATGAAGTACCTTTGCCCAAATTAATGTCCCGCCTGGCTTATCAAATTTAACAAGTGAAGTTCTCATATCTCCAAATGAACCACCATTGGTAAATCTTCCTATACCATAGAAGCTATTATTAGCTTCTACAAAATCAACTAAATTCTCTGCAGCACCTAAATTATAATTCTTTGAAAAACCCCCAATTACATTTCCTGTATTTTTATCCAATATTGACAGATTCAAATCATTGAAATTCTCTTCTGAATTTATAGAAAGCAAATAATTATTTGAGTTTTCTAATTGGATAAGGTTTCTGGGCCAATATAAAATACTCTCATTTACATATTTGAACCATACAAATTTATCTGCTAAAATATCATATTTGAAATAAAAACTATTATCATTTAATCCAGTTCCTATTATTTTCTTATCTTTATCTACAAATAAAGACATAATATGGTTTTTTTCAGTACCTTCAACCTTGAACTTTTTACTCTTTATCAATGTTCCATCTGCTGAAAGTAAAATAAAAATCATTGTATCTTCTCTAGATCCACAAGCAATTATTGTGTCAATAGAATATTTTGCAATACTCATACCTGTATAATCTGAATACTTATCTTGAATCTTTAGAAAGTAAGATTTATCACATTGTGAGAAAACTAATATAGAATATAAAACAAAGCCTAATATTACTATAGTTCTAATAATTTTAAATTTAAAATGCATTGCTATAAAAATGATTATTTATTAAATAATTAAATCAACACTTCAATCATCTAAAACCCTTTCTTTCATACTTTGATTTTTGTAAATGAAATAGTTGCCTTTTCTCTGTCAAAATTAACCCAATTTACGAAAAGATCTTTATAGATAAAATAGAACCTAAAAAAATTAGTAAAACTATTAAGTTTATGAAACATACTATGAATTTGGTAACATGTGCGCTTTTTTTCACAATTTTGCAGTTCAAATACAGAAACATGATCAAAATCTCATTACCGGATGGCTCAGTCCGCGAATATGAAGCAGGTACTTCATCCATGCAGATTGCAGAGTCAATCAGTATGGGTCTGGCTCAAAATGTCCTCTCCGCTGAAGTCAATGGCGAAATCTGGGATGCCAGTCGTCCTATTAATCAGGACAGCACACTGAAACTGCTTACCTGGAATGATTCCGGTGGCAAGATGACTTTCTGGCACTCATCAGCGCACCTCATGGCTGAAGCCCTCGAGGCACTTTATCCGGGAACGAAATTTGGCATAGGCCCAGCCATCGAAAATGGCTTTTACTATGACATCGACACCGGTGGAAAAGCTATCGGAATGGCTGACCTGGAAGCTATCGAACAAAAGATGAAAGAGTTAGCCGGCAGAAATGTAGCCTATCAGCGTACAGAGGTGTCAAAAAGTGATGCCATCAAATATTTTACTGATAAGGGTGACCAATACAAGCTCGAATTAATCGATGGCCTGGAAGATGGTTCTATCACTTTCTATACACAAGGAAATTTCACTGACCTGTGTCGTGGCCCCCATATACCCGAAACAGGTAAGATAAAAGCCATCAAGCTTACAAATGTCGCCGGTGCATACTGGAGAGGTGATGAGAAAAGGCCGATGATGACCCGTATCTATGGAATTACCTTCCCCAAACAAAAGGAGTTGACTGAATATCTCACACTCGTAGAAGAAGCAAAGAAACGGGATCACCGGAAATTAGGCAGTGAACTGGAATTATTCATGTTTTCTGAACTAGTAGGTGGCGGACTACCCATCTGGTTGCCACGCGGTACTGCAGTCAGAAGTCGCCTGGAAGATTTCCTGAAAAAAGAACAACTCAAACGTGGTTATCTACCTGTGATAACCCCACATATCGGCAAGAAAGAACTTTATGTGACGAGCGGGCACTGGGCGAAATATGGCGAAGACAGTTTTCAACCAATCCTCACTCCAAAGGAAGATGAAGTATTCCTGCTGAAGCCAATGAATTGCCCTCACCACTGTGAGATATTTAAGCATACACCGAAATCATATCGTGAACTACCTTACCGGCTTGCTGAATTCGGCACCGTATATCGGTATGAGCAAAGCGGCGAACTACATGGATTGACACGTGTCCGCGGTTTTACTCAGGATGATTCTCACATTTATTGTACACCTGAGCAATTGAAGGGTGAGTTTCTGAATGTGTTGGAACTGACCAGACTTGTACTTAAGAAACTGGGATTTGATGAATACACAGCACAGATTTCATTGCGTGATCCGGATAATAAAGAAAAGTATATCGGTTCAGATGAAGTCTGGGAAAAAGCTGAATCCGCCATCATCGATGCGGCTGTAGAAGCAGGACTGGAGACTCAGACTGTATTGGGCGAAGCTGCATTCTATGGTCCGAAGCTTGACTTTATGGTCAAAGATGCACTTGGTCGCAGATGGCAATTAGGTACGATACAGGTGGACTATAACCTGCCGGAAAGGTTTGGACTTGAATATACCGGACCGGACAATATGCCACATCGCCCGGTGATGATCCACAGAGCACCGTTTGGCTCCATGGAGCGTTTCATTGGCGTCCTGATAGAGCACACTGGTGGTAAATTCCCACTTTGGCTCACACCGGATCAGATGATAATCCTACCCATATCTGAAAAAGTAGTCGATTATGCCAAATCATTGGAAAATCAATTACTGGAGCAGGATATCAGGGGCTATGTGGATGACAGGAATGAAACGATTGGCAAGAAGATCCGCGATGCAGAACTGAAAAAGATTCCTTACATGCTGATTATAGGCGAACAGGAAAAAGAAAACGGACTGGTCTCTGTCCGACGTCAGGGCGAAGGCGATCTGGGCAAGATGAGTCTGTCAGAATTTACAGACATATTCAGGAAAGAACTTCTAAAATAATACAGAGATTTTATTATCTGCAATCTGAATTCAAGTAAGGACATTTGATCTGGCAGAATTCAGAGTGATTGTATTTTCGGTGCAGGATTTATTATTGGAGTTTACATATTATAAATTACAAAGCATGTCCTGACATTCAATCCTGAAAATATTAATTCCGGGTTTAATTTAGCGTACTAGAAGGCTCAGAAATGTTAAGAAAAATATTTTTTCAGGAGAAACAATACATTTTAACGGGATGTTAATTAATTTTAACTATTCATTTTTATTAAAATGATTTGATAAAAGTTACTTTTGTATAAGTAAACTATGAATTTGGTTCGTAAACATATACTCTACCTGCTAATCGGATTATTTACCATTGGTGTTCCACAAATATCTGTGGACGCAATCACTATTAAATCTGAATTAAGACAAGGTGATGATGAGGTAGATATCCGCATCAATCCTAATCCGGCTGTTGATTTTTTTAAGGTCTATGGCAATGTCTCTTTCAGCAAAATTCAGATGTATAATATCATCGGCAAAGAGATAAAGACATTTACACCCAATCTGGATAATGAGTATCAAATTGATGGCCTGGCCTCAGGAATCTACATCCTACGATTTTTGGATGATAAGAATAAACTGATCAAAGCAGTAAAACTTTACAAACGCTGATAACCCTTTTTCTTTTCGTATAATATTATTGGAGTGCAGAGCTTCATGAATATTTGTTTCTGACACAAATCCATGATAAAAATTATTATGCTTTCAATTAGCGATACGATTTCAATTGATTTTCATATATTTAACACATATTATAAAAACCTTATATAACATGAATTCAATTATGACTCAAAAAACAAAAATCATTGGCATTATTTATCTTCTTTTCTTGACAATCATTCTCAATGCCCAAACACAGAAAGGGCAAACCATTTATGGCAAAGCAAGGCTGGACAACTTTGGTTTTAAAGTCAGTATGCCGGATGAAAACACTTTGGGGGTTAGTGCTCCATACAATAACTCAAATGGCACGGATGCAGGGCAGGTAACTATTTATTCATGGAATGGCGGCACATGGGTTCAGAAAGGGGCCGATATCAATGGAGAAGCCACAAATGATTACTCAGGATTTGATATAAGTTTGCCGGATGCCAATACTGTAGCTATCGGTGCACCATACAATGATAATCCCAATGGAAAGGATGCCGGGCACGCACGTGTATTTCAATGGAATGGTGCAAACTGGGTACAGAAAGGAGGAGATATAGATGGCGAGGCGGCCAACGATTATGCTGGTAGGGCAGTAAGCATGCCGGATGCCAATACTGTAGCCGTAGGTGCATATAATAATAGTGGAAACGGAAATCAATCAGGTCATGTTCGGATATTCACCTGGAACGGTAGTTCATGGATTCAGAAAGGAGCAGACATAAATGGTGAGACATCAAAAGATCAGTCCGGCAAATCAGTAAGTATGCCGGATGTCAATACTGTGGCTATCGGTGCACCCTCAAATGATGGCAATGGATCACTTTCCGGACATGTACGAGTGTATAACTGGAATGGTACAGCGTGGGTCCAGAAAGGAGCAGATATAGACGGAGAAGCAGCAGGAGATCAATCCGGCACAGCCATCAGTATGCCGGATCCTAACACTATTGCAATCGGTGCAGTGAATAATGATGGTAATGGGACACATTCAGGCCAGGTAAGGATATTTACCTGGAATGGCAGTAACGGGATTCAAAAAGTGACTGATTTGGATGTACAGGCAGCAGAAGATGAATCCGGGTCCACAGTGAGTATGTCAAATGCCAATACAGTGGCTATCGGAGCAGTTTACAACAGCAATGGAGGACCGGAAGCCGGCCATGCCAGAGTATTCGGCTGGGATGGTTCTAAATGGAAAAATATGGATTACTCGATTAATGGTTTATCATCCAGAGATTTCTCAGGTACTTCCGTAAGTCTGACCGATAATAATACCCTGGCGATAGGCGCAGTAAATGATAATGGTAATAATACCGGATATGTTCGTGTTTTTAAGCTAAGTGGTCAATTAAAAACAGCAAATCCCATTCATCCTCAAGGAATAATCTACCCGAATCCAACGGATGGTACATTTTATTTATCACTAGAGCAGACGTATGAAAATATCGCATTGAGTATCACAGATGTAACCGGCAGGGAAATTGCTACCTATCATTTTGAAAATCAAAATAAACTCTCATTGTCACCGGATTTATTGCCTGGCATATATTTCATCCGGGTAAATATGGACAAAGGGAATTCATTTATCCAAAAAATAGTGGTTTATTAATTATACTTCCAGGAATAAGATTTGACCATCTGATATCCTTGTCCCTTTAGTATAACACAATGCTTATTTGCTTTCATTTTTCATCAATAATTTATTGATTGGGTGATTGACCATTGACACCCAGTGAAAACAAGGCAAAATCATATTTCACAGGATCCAGAGGGTCCAAATGCCGGAGTGAATCGGTGAGCTCCACCACAGCCTTCCAGTCATTTTGCATGCGTGACAGTAAGCCATATTGTCTGGCTACACGGCCGACATGAACATCCAGGGGAATATACAATTCAGCAGGTTTGATCGATTCCCAGATTCCAAAATCTACGCCTGCTTCATCTTTCCTCACCATCCATCGCAGAAACATATTCATTCGTTTGCAAGCAGAGCCTCCGATGGGTGAGGGAATGTGTTTTAAAGTCCGGCGAAGTACCCACGGATTATCATTAAACAGTTCGTGATACGTGTTTAAGCCCTGAACTATGCCTTGCCCGAAAAGACGCTCCAGTGAAGAGTTTTCACGGTAATAATCCTGTAATACAGTTAAAAAAGCCAGGGAATCATCCAGATTGAATGTCCGGTGTTTGAATGATTGAAATCTGAGTCTGTCTTTCTCTGAATGATTGACTATGAAATCATAAGGTGACAAACCCATAAATGCCAGGAACTCTCTGGCTTTGTTTAGAATTGTTTTTCTTTGTCCCCAGGCAAATGAAGCAGCTACTAGTCCGGCTATCTCTATATCCTGCTTCAGTGTATAACCTCTCGGGACAGCGATTGGGTCATCGTCTATAAATGAAGGCTGGTTATATTTCCCGACTAATGTATCGAGGAATAATTTTAAATCGGGATTTATAAAAGATGCAGGAATAGTTAGCTAAGCGTTTGTTTTACTTCATTGATCTCATAAACTTCAATGGTATCTCCTACTTTGAGGTCATTGAAATTTTTGATAGTCAAACCACATTCCAGGCCAGCTTTTACTTCGCGGGTATCCTCCTTGAATCGTTTTAGTGAACTGATCTCGCCATGCGCACCTTCTTTTGTCGGGAAGATAACAATGCCATCTCTGACGATTCGGATATACGAGTTACGGTTTATCTTTCCTTCATCTACGTATCCACCTACGACTGTGCCAATCTTGCTGATCTTGTAGATTTCACGTGCAGTTACCTGACCGATGATATTCTCTTCCTGAGTAGGTTCGAGCATACCTTCGATAGCCGCTTTGATCTCATTAATCGCTTCATAGATGATACTATAGGTCTTGATTTCCACGCCCTCACGCTCAGCAAGTTTTCTGGCACCTAATGATGGGCGAACCTGGAATCCTATCACGATAGCATCTGATGCACTTGCCAGGAGTACATCCGATTCGATTATCTGACCTACAGCCTTATGGATGACATTTACCTGAACTGTTTCAATAGATAATTTTATCAATGAGTCAGCCAATGCTTCGATCGAACCATCCACATCACCTTTGATAATCAGGTTCAGTTCTTTAAACGTACCCAAAGCCAATCTGCGTCCTATTTCATCGAGACTGATACGCTTGGTTGCACGGTCAGTTTGTTCCCTGTTGATCTGTGCTCTGCGCACTGCTACCTGGCGACCTTCAGATTCATTGGCATATTCTTTAAATTTCTCACCAGCTTGAGGTGCACCTGACAAACCTAATACAAGAACCGGACTTGAAGGTCCGACGGATTTTAATTTTTTGCCCCGTTCATTAAACATGGCTTTGACCCTGCCTGAAAAGCCTCCGGCAACTATAAAATCACTCACAGATAAAGTACCGTTCTGAACCAGTATCTTGGTGACATATCCACGACCCTTATCCAGTGAAGCTTCCACCACTGTACCTGTAGCAAGCCTGTCCGGATTGGCTTTCAGATCGAGCATCTCAGCTTCAAGCAATATCTTTTCTAATAATAAATCAATATTCTGTCCTGTCTTAGATGATATATCCTGACTTTGTATCGAACCACCCCACTCTTCTACCAAGAGGTTCATCTGGGATAATTCATTTTTTATCTTCTCCGGATCAGCACCGGGTTTATCTATCTTATTGATTGCAAAGACGATAGGTACTGAGGCTGCCTGTGCATGTGAAATAGCTTCCCGTGTCTGAGGCATGATGCTGTCATCTGCTGCTATGATAATCACTGCGACGTCTGTAATCTTAGCACCCCTGGCTCGCATCGCGGTAAATGCTTCGTGACCGGGTGTATCCAGAAATACAATCTTCTTCCCTTTTACATCGACTTCATAGGCACCGATGTGCTGTGTGATACCACCAGCCTCGCCGCTGACAACATTTGCATTTCGGATATAGTCCAGCAGTGAAGTCTTACCATGATCGACGTGACCCATCACAGTAATGATCGGTGCTCTCGGTATATTATTGGCTGTATCGTCATCCACCTCGACTTCATCATCAGATAACTGATCTTCTGCAGAAATAAATTCTATCTCAAATCCATACTCAGAGGCTACCAGCTCTATTATCTCAGCATCCAGACGCTGATTGATAGACACCATTACACCCAGGCTCATACAAGTCGATATGACATCAATCGGTGCCAAATTCATCAGACTGGCCAACTCCGAGACCGAGATAAACTCAGTCACCTGCAGTTTTGTATCCTGCAGTGATTCATTATGCATAGCCAATTCTTCTTTCTCTCTTGTACGCTCTCTGTTATCTCTGCGGATTTTCTGACGTTTATTCTTACCCCCGACATTCAGTCTGGCTAATGTAGATTTGATCTTATCATCAATCTCTTTTTTAGTAACCTCTCTGACAGGGTCTGTAGGTGTGCCATCCCTTTTAGGTTTACCAAACTTATTATCGCCTCTGGACACTTGCCCTCTGGACGCATTATCATTCACTCTTACCGGGAACTTCGTACGGGCTCTTTTCTTTTTATCTTGCTGGTTGCCAGTTTGTGTGTTGTCTGGTTTTTTTTCTGTCGGTTTTGTTTCCGGTGCTTTTTTGGGCTGTTTGCTGATTTTTGAAGTATCAATCTTACCCATTATCTTCAGGCCTTTCAGTGTAGGTGCTGAGGCACGGTACATCTCATCTTCAGTAGATTCTGTACCTTCCTTGACAGGGTTTTCAGGCATTGGTTCATCATCCGCTCTTGAGCCTGAGGTGGTACTATCAGCATCATCTTCAACCGGAGTAACTTCTGCTTTATTTTCCTTTGTGGGCTTAACTGTCTCTTCTCTCTTGTGCTCTGTGGCTGGTTTCTTCCTGAACTGATCCAGATCTATTTTGCCAACGACTTTCAACTCCTTAGGCTGAACTTCAATCGGGATATCCACATCATCAGGTTCAGGTACAGAAATCGTATATTCATGGGGAGTGGTCTCGGTCTTACCTTTCTCTTCCTCTTTTGGTGCTTCTACAACTTCTTTGACTTCGTGTTTAGTTTCCCCCTTATTAAGCACTGGTTTATTATGAATAGCAATTTGCTCGGCTTTATTCTTGATTGCAATATCTGCCTGAAAATGCTCTAACAATACATCGTACATTTCTTCAGTCACTTTTGCATTGGGTTTGTAGGCTATCTCAAAGCCTTGAGACACTAAGTACTCATGGATTGTTTCTAATCCAACTCCCAGCTCAGTACCGACTTGTAATAATTGTTTTTTTGCCATTCACTTTTTTTACTTCCGAAGAAAATTGTTTATTTCTCCGAAATTTTTTACAAATGTAATTGAATATTAGTAGAAATATATAAACTGCTTCTAAAAAGCAGCATTACAGCTTACTCTTCAAATTCACTTTCCAGTATCTTCAGCACTTCCTGTGCAGTGCTTTCTTCCAGATCTGCTCTTCTGACCAATTCATCTACACTCAATCGGAGTACACTTCTCGCAGTATCACAGCCAATTGACTTCAATGCATCAATGATCCAGCCATCGATTTCGTCTGCAAATTCATCCAACTCTACATCTTCCATCTCATGCTCCTCATTGTCTCTGTACACATCGATCTCATATCCGGTGAGTTTCGCTGCCAACTTGATATTGGAGCCATTCTTACCAATCGCCAGCGAGACCTGATCAGGCTTAAGGAATACTGATGCCCGCTTAGTCTCCGGAAATAACTGAATCTCGGTAACTTTCGCCGGTGTCAATGATCGTTGCAGATAAAGTGTGGTATTGGTGGTGAAGTTTACGATATCGATATTTTCATTTCTCAACTCGCGTACTATACCATGGATCCTGCTACCTTTCATACCAACACAAGCACCGACAGGATCTATTCGGTCATCATAAGACTCAACAGCTACTTTTGCACGTTCACCCGGGATACGAACTATCTTCTTGATCGTAATCAGTCCGTCTTCTATCTCCGGAACTTCTTGTTCCATGAGCTTTTCAAGAAAATCAGGATCAGTACGGGATATTGTAATCACCGGCATGCTATTGCGCATTTCCACCTTTTTGATAATAGCTTTGGTAGATTCACCTTTTCTGAAGAAGTCACCTTTTATCATCTCGGTACGCGGTAACACCATTTCCTGTCCTGTCGCATCATCAAGGACAAAAATCTCTTTGCCCACCATTTGATTAACTTCACAGATGACCAGATCCCCGATCCGATCTTCATATCGCTTAAATACTTCATCTTTCTCCAGTTCCAGTATCCGGCTAACCAAAGTCTGTCTGGCCGCCATCACTGCCCTGCGCCCAAATTCATCAGTATCGATTTGCTCCAGACACTCTTCACCTACTTCATAGTCAGAGTCGATGGTTAATGCTTCCATGATTGAAATCTGGGTTTGTTCATCTGTTACCTCACCGTCCGGGACGATTAAACGTTTGCGCCAGAGTTCCAGGTCTCCACTTATCGTGTTGACAATAACATCAAAATTATCATCTGATCCATATTTTTTCTTGATGAGAGAACGAAATACATCTTCCAATACCCTTACCATTGTAGGTCGGTCGATATTTTTCCCATCTTTAAATTCCTTAAAGGTTTCTGATAAATTCATATTAAAAAAATTTAAAATATTTAAGTAAATGAAACTTGGATTTTTGTTTCACTTATTTCATCATATAAAAAATCAATATTCTTCTTGTCTTTCTTCTTACGCTTTCCTTCCAGCGTGACTTCATCTATCTCAACAGTGAATTTCTGATCATCTGCTGCGACTAACTTTCCCTCAGATTTCCGGCCATCCAGTGTCTTCACTTTGACCAGACGACCAATATTCTTCTTATACTGACGAGGCAAACTCAGCGGTCTGCTCACACCTGCAGAAGAAACTTCCAGTGTATATTTCCCCTCAGGCATTGCCTCATCCAGATATGACTCCAGATATCTGCTGATCGTCGTACATAAATCCAGTGTCACGCCGGTATCAGAATCAATCTTTATATTGATATGCCCGGCAGGAGTAGTATCAATATCCAGCAAAAAGCAATGCCCATAATCTGCCTGATTAAATAATTGTGCCAACTTTTCTGCCAATACTTCCTTCATGTATTCAAATAAAAAAGGGAACCATTTTAGTTCCCAGTGTAATCCTTTAAACCTGCCGCAAAGGTACTAAATAAACTGAAATTCTTCAATTTTATTTTTCAATGCCTACTGCGATATCAATTGTATCACTTCCAATTCATCTTTTTTAAACTTCAGCTTCAGTTTTTTAACCGTATTTGTCGATATGACTTCGATTTCATCCTGCTGTGGAATTTCTTTGATACCAAACAAATTCATGACTTCTTT
>CAZGKN010000034.1:0-14334 GCA_964525915.1 uncultured Saprospiraceae bacterium
TTCAGGACTTTTTTGAAAATGACAGTTTAATCTCCTCCCGTTTCATACGAATGCTTTCATTAAAAAAGAGTATTATTTTTTTCAATGTCAGGGCATTAGACTGAGTTGCATAAAAATCGACTTATACCATAAGAAGCCCGCCATCCCTATATTTGGATTAATAATTATTTGCCGAAGTATTGTGAAAACATAGGTAAAATGGTTCCAAATTGAATATTCAGACCAGCATATTAGCCCTCTTACTCGTTTAAAAGGTGTGATGAAGTAGTAAGGTGTGCTATTTTGTAGAAATTGGTTTATATTTTGTCACATATACTAATCGGAAAATGGTTTGACCATTTGCTTTCCTCAGTCCCCTGACCCCTAAAGGGGAAATGAGACAACCAAATGGTCAAACCAAGGTTATTTTTGTACACATTAAATATTTTAAACAATCAAAAATGCGTAATAAAATCATCATATTATCATGTCTTCTACTGTTGAGTAGCAGAGCTGGGTTTAGTCAGGATGAATCAGGGCTACGTAAGCCCGAATTATTGTTGGATATGATTGATACCAGCAAGCAGATGGGAAAAGATTTGTTGTCACTGCAGACGAGATTAGGTAAACTATCCTTTTCGGGATATATGCAACCGCAGTTTCAGTATGCTGCAGAGAAAGGTACCAAAACATTTAATGGCGGTGATTTTGCTGAAGAAAGCCAGAATCGCTTCATGCTCAGACGTGCCCGGCTAAAAACAATGTTTTCACATCATCTCAGTGATGGCAGGCCTTCAGCGTATATTGTATTTCAGTTTGATGGAACAGAAAGAGGTGTACGTACGCGTGATTTCTGGGGCAGGTATTATGAGAATAAATGGGAATTATTTTCGCTTTCTGCCGGGATAATGGCACGTCCATTTGGATTTGAAGTACAAAACTCTTCCAGCAGCAGAGAAAGCCCGGAGCGAGGCAGAATGTCGCAGATATTGATGAAGTCTGAGCGGGATATCGGTGCTTTACTTAGTTTCAATCCCAGAAAAAAAGACAGCAAAGCTAAATGGTTGCATATAGATCTGGGTTTGTTCAATGGGCAGGGCTTGGAAGGAAGCGGAGATTTTGATAGTAAAAAAGACTTGGTTGGCAGGATAGCTGCACAATCATTAAAGTTGAGTAAATCCGGAATTGAGCTCAATTTTGGTTTTAGTGCCCTGATTGGTGGATTGGCCTATCCTACGGATAAAAGATTGATTTTCGAGCATGTAGGTCAGTCTGTAAGGTTAGTTACGGATGCCCGGGAGGGCTATTTTGGTAAGATTGCGCCGAGAAATTACTTCGGCACAGACGGACAGTTAATTATACCTGGGAGGAGATTTGGTGCGGTACTGAGGGCTGAGTATATTTTTGGACACCAGACAGCCTATCAGTTTGATTCACAAACACCCGGACAGTATGCTGTGAATCAATGGGGGGCAGTCCAGCCATTCATTACCAGGCCGTTTGATGGGGCCTATTTTTATTATTTGCAAAATATATTTTCAGACAAACACCAATTGGTATTTAAATATGATTGGTATGATCCGAATAAATTGGTTTCGAAGAATCAGATCAATCCCATTTTAGACTTCACCTCGGCTGATCTGCGTTATGATACCTGGGGTGCAGGATATATTTACTATATCAACCCATATGTTAAATTAGTATTGTACTATGAACATCCGGTCAATGAAAAGTCTGAACTAGGTGGATTTAAGCAGGATGTGCGGGATGATGTAATGACATGCAGGCTTCAATTTATGTTTTGATTTGCTGAAAAGCCATGTAGGTCTGAGGAATGTAGATTGCTTTCAATCGGATATTTTTGCTTGCCGATAGCAGATAAGCTGCAATTGTATTTTCGTACATTTGCCAAAATTTGAATTACAAAATATGAGCTTTTTTAACCGCTTTTTTAACAAAGAGAAACAGGCAGACCTTGATAAGGGCATCGAAAAGACAAAAGAAAGTTTTTTTACCAAGATGTCGAAGGTCATCGCCGGGAAAGATACAGTAGATGAGGAAGTACTCGATAATCTGGAGCAAATTCTGATTTCTTCCGACGTAGGATTAGAAACCACGGTAAAGATCATCGAAAAGCTTGAGGCAAGGGTGGCCAGAGATAAATACTTGAATTCATCGGAGTTAGACCATATTTTGAAAGAAGAGATTAGCGATCTTTTGACTCAGAATGAAACTGGTGAACTGGAAGATTTCGATATTCCGGAGAACAGGCCGTATGTCATTTTTGTTGTTGGTGTGAATGGCGTAGGCAAGACAACCACGATTGGAAAATTGGCCAATGCCTATCAAAAGCGGGGATATAAAGTTGTCCTCGGGGCAGGGGATACATTCCGGGCTGCTGCTGTAGATCAGTTGAAGATATGGGCAGAACGGGTAGGCTGTCAGTTTTATTCCAAGGGAATGGGTGCAGATCCGGCTGCTGTAGCCTATGAAGCAGTGGATTATGCAGTGAAGAATGCTATGGATGTTTGTATCATAGATACTGCAGGTCGGCTGCACAATAAAGTCAACCTGATGAACGAGCTGGGTAAGATGAAAAAATCAGCTACCAAACGACTGGAAGGCGCACCGCATGAGGTTTTGCTGGTGCTGGATGCGACTACTGGTCAAAATGCCATCGAACAGGCAAAACATTTTACTGAAATTGCTGATGTGACCGCACTGGCACTGACTAAGCTGGATGGAACAGCAAAAGGTGGAGTAGCAATTGGTATTTCTGATCAATTCAATATTCCTATTAAGTACCTTGGTGTAGGTGAGGGAATAGATCAACTCCAGATATTCAATCGAAAAGCATTCGTGGATAGTCTGTTCGACCACTCCATTTCGGAAGAATAATTGCCATTAAAGTAGTGATCAGTAAGCACCAACTTTGGTTGTTGTATCACTTTATGTCGATTTTTACCTATTCTAAAATGCGTTAAAATTTCTATGGTTTTAGTGCAATTCAATTATCTTTAAGACAGTTTTAGAGTAAATCTGTGATTCTATGACCGGAATTCTCAATGCGACCATCCGGAATTATCTGAAGTTTGTGTACAGTAGGATGATGCACGATCAGGCACGTCCATTGCATACACAGCAAAAAGTATTAGACAGATTGGTAGCCAGAGCTGGATATACTAAGTATGGCAAGCAGTTTGGATTGCCTCAGGTCAAAAAAGCAGCAGATTATAAGAAAGCACTACCAGTAGTCAGATATGACGATCTGAAGCCATACATCCGTAGAATGATGGATGGTGAAGCCGATGTGTTGGTACCGGGTACAGTAATGAATTATTCCAAATCCTCCGGTACTACCAGTGATGTGAGTAAATTTATTCCGGTGCCGGCGCAAAACCGGGTCAGGAATCATATCAAAGGATCGTGGGATAATCTGGCGCTCTTCTATCGTAAGCAACCTAAAGCACAATTATTTCAGCGCAAGAGTCTGTTGATAGCCGGATCTATTAGCAAATACGAGAATAACCCTAAAGTCAGGATCGGAGATATTTCTGCTTTACTCGCCTATCATATTCCACCCGTGGGCCGGCCTTTTTTCGCACCGGATGTACCTACCGCAATATTAGCTGACTGGAATGAAAAATTGTACAAGATTACCAGAGCTACAGCTTATGAAGACATGGCGATGATTGGTGGTGTACCTACCTGGTTAGTCGTTCTTTGTCAGAAAATACTGGAATATACAGGCAAGAAAAATATGTTGGAAGTCTGGCCGAATCTACAGGCTTATTTCCATGGAGGCGTAGGTTTTGGCCCATATAAAGAACAATTCAGGAAATTGATTCCATCGGATAATTTTATCTATCAGGAGATATATAATGCCAGTGAAGGGTTCTTTGCTGTGCAGGATCAATTGCATGAACCAGGCATGATGCTTTTTATCAATAATGCCATTTATTATGAATTTGTACCGGAAGGACACTGGGAAAATCCCGATCCTCCGGTGTTGGATGTCAGTGAAATTGAACTAAATAAGCCTTATGCGATACTGATCAGCTCCAATAACGGTCTGATGCGGTATATGGTAGGTGATGTAGTACAGTTTACTTCCCTGTCACCACTGCGACTGGAAATAACAGGCCGGATCAAGCATTTTATCAATGTTTTCGGTGAAGAAGTAATGGTACATAATACAGACCAGGCCATAGCGGAGGCCTGTCAGGAATTCGGGGCTCATGTATCTGATTATTCTGTGGCACCTATTTATTTATCTGGCGCGCAGCGAGGTGGGCATGAGTGGTTGATCGAGTTTGAGACAGCTCCGGTAAACATGGTAGCTTTTGCTAATTATCTGGATCAGCGACTCAGAGCCGCAAATTCTGATTATAATGCGAAGCGTACAGATGATATTGCATTGCAAACACTGAAATTGACTACACTTCCGGTAGGTAGTTTTCATAAATGGCTTGATCAGAAGAGAAAATTAGGCGCACAGACAAAAGTACCACGCTTATGCAATGACCGGAGGTATGTTGATGAGATCCTGGACCTGGTCTTTCAAAAAAGTATCTCATCCTGAATCAGTTATTTATATGAGCGATGATTTTTATGCACCGGTTTCTTCCTTATTTCCGCAGGAGATATTTGAAGTGGACAGAGACGAAGCTATCCGAAAGATTGCAGCAGTAGTTGCCGACATGCTGGATGATGATCCAAATATGCTGATGAGTTATCTCTATCGCCTTGATGTGGATGAAGGCAGGATAAAAGTAGTGATGGCCTATTCAGATACATCAGATATAGCTACCGGGCTTGCTACACTAATCCTCGACCGACAATTAGCCCGTATCCGTACACAACGTGAATTTCAACAAAATAAGTGATTCACATTGAGTGTCTTGATTAAAAATTCAGGCTTGATTCTTCGTACTGTGAAGTATGGTGATTCATCATTGATTGCTGATATTTTTACTGAGACACACGGACTGAAATCATTTATATTACAAGGTGCGCGCAAAAGTAAAAGTCCTTATGCACCCGCATCACTCCAGATCATGGCACAGGTACAACTGGATTATTATGATAACCAAAATGGGAATCTGCATCGTGTGAAGGAATTGAAGTTGGAGCGGTTTTGGGAAAAAATACCTCTGGATTACCCACGCAGGGCAATTGGATTGTTTTTATGTGAGATAACCTTTCTGTCCTTACATAAGTTTCAGAGTGATGCTGAATTGTACCTGCTCCTCAGTGAAAGTCTTGACTTCCTTGATTCAAGTGATGTTTATTTGGATTTGCATCTCTGGTACCTGATACAGTTAGCCCATCATCAGGGAATAGGAATCGGTGAGTATCAATCACTGGATACTGAGGATGTGCAATTAAATGAGAGCGCTATAGCTTCCATTTATTCTCAAAAATTATTATCAGAAAAGAGAAAATTTATTTTCGAAAAAATAATTTCTTTAGGCGCAGTCAAACTAATAGATATCAATAATTTGGTATTTAATACTACCGAGCGAAAGATGATTTTGCAGGAATTAATTCAATATTTCATGTTACACAATGATCGGTTTGAACGTCTAAAGAGTATAAACGTCCTGCAGGATGTGTTTAATTGATAAAAATTTATATATTTAGAGCAGTATTTATTAAACCTAAATTATTAAACGATGGGAATGTTGAAAGAATTTAAAGAATTTGCGATCAAAGGCAATTTGATTGACATGGCAGTAGGTGTCGTCATGGGCGCTGCTTTTGGTAAAGTTGTTTCGGCCTTTATTGAAGGTATGGTGATGCCGGCAGTGGGTTTGCTTACCGGTGGTGTAGATTTTTCAAAATTGAAAATTGTGTTGAAGGATGGAGTCCCGGCTTCAGGTGGTGTGGCTGAGATTCCTGAGGTAGCCATAAAATACGGTGCTTTCATCACTGAGGTAATTACCTTCTTAGTAGTAGCCTGGGTAGTATTTTTAGTGATTAAAGGGATCAACAAGATGAAAAAAGCTCGGGAAGAAGCTCCTGCCGGGCCGACACCTACAGAAGCATTGCTCACTGAAATCCGTGATGCGCTGAAAAAATAAATTAGTTTTTTGTAAGACTTTCGACCACGAGATTCTGTAGCTCTTTCAACTTGAGCAAGCATTCTACCGGAGTCATGGTGTCGGTATTGAGTGCCAGCAAGAGTTCACGAATCGCGCCGATTGACGGATCGGATGTCTCGAAAATGGACAATTGATAAGAATTGACAGAGAGGTTTGAAAGAGCCTCTCTTATTTTTTCTTTTTTATTTCCTTCCTTTTTAAGTGAACTGTTCTCTAATTGCTTTAGGATTATTTGTGCCCGTTGTATGATATCTTCGGGGAGTCCGGCCATTTTTGCTACATGAATACCAAAGCTATGCTCACTCCCACCGGGTAGTAACTGATAGAGAAACACGATCCTGTCACTCAGTTCTTTGACTGCCACATGGAAATTCTCTACCCTTTCCAGCTTATTTCCCAGTTCATTGAGCTCGTGATAGTGTGTGGCAAAAAGGGTTTTTGGCCTTCCTGTAGGATTATCATGCAGGTATTCCACCAAGGCCCAGGCAATACTGAGTCCATCGTAAGTCGATGTACCACGGCCTATTTCATCCAACAGAATGAGGCTTTTGTCACTGAGATTATTGATGATGGATGCTGTTTCATTCATCTCCACCATGAAGGTAGATTCACCGCCCATGATATTATCTGAAGCACCTACCCGTGTAAATAATTTATCGATAATGGGAATATCGGCAGCCATAGCAGGAACATAAGACCCGATCTGGCTCAACAGGCAAATCAATCCTGTCTGTCGGAGTATTGCTGACTTACCGGCCATATTTGGTCCGGTGATGATGATAATTTGCGGGCTGTCAGCATCCATGTACAGGTCATTCGGGATATAGTTTTTTTCATGACCATAGAGTACTTCGATGATAGGATGTCGCCCTTGTTTGATTTCTAGGCGGCTCTCCGTATTAAATTCCGGTCTGCAGTAATTAAACTGGACAGCCTGATGTGCAAATGCACCCTGACAGTCGAGTGCAGCTATCTGGAGACAATTGGCCTGCAGCAGGGCAATATGCTCATTGATCGTCAATGTGAGCTTATGAAATATCTGCTCTTCTATTTCCTGGATATTTTGCTCGGCGTGGAGAATCTTATCTTCCAGTTGTTTTATTTCTTCAGTGATGTACCGTTCTGAATTCGTCAGTGTCTGTTTACGAATCCAATAATCAGGCATCACAGTATGCTTGTGCTTTTGTGTGACTTCGAAGTAATACCCGAAGACATTATTGAAACCAATTTTCAGATTCGGGATACCACTGGCTTCAGATTCCTTTTCCAGGATTCGGGCCATTATCTCCTTATTATTGGCGATCAGGTACCGATATTCATCCAGTTCTGTATTCACGCCATCGCAGATGAAATTGCCTTTGGTAACCAATGCCGGTGCATCTTTTTTAATTATTTGTCTGATCTGTTGACTGAGTGAAATGCATGGATTGATAGCTTCACCAATCATCTGCAATTCAGGTTTGTCAGTAGAAATCAGCTCTTGCCGGCACAATGCGCTGGTTTCAATGGCATCACAGAGCGTATTGACTTCCCGGGGCTGGATACGACCCATGGCTGATTTGCTCAGCAGGCGCTCCAGATCACCAATGCGCTTGAGCAACACATTGAGTTTCTCCGAAAGTATGCGATCTTCCAGCAGATAATGGACAATGGTCTGCCGGGCCTTGATCGCTTCGATATCGAGCAGCGGCATTAACAGCCATTTTTTTAGCATCCGTGAACCCATGGGAGTATGGCAGTGATCAATCACTTCGAGCAATGATCTGGAATCAGTGACTTCAGGGATGAGCTCCAGATTGCGGATGGTGAATCGGTCCAGCCACATATATTCTTCTCTCGGAATACGTGAGATTTTATTGATGTGGCCAATGGACTTATTTTCATTGATCTCCAGATAATACAGAATGGCGCTGGCAGCGACCTGTGCCAGATTCATTTCCTGAATGCCATAACCTTTGAGTGAAGCAACTTTGAAATGCTGCAACAGTTTTTCCTGCGCAGTCGATTCATGGTAGATCCATTCATCCATTTTAAATGTACTGTACTTGTCCTGGAACTGACTCTCAATCGCTTTCCGATCTGCTTTATTATAAATTAATTCACTGGGCCTGAATCGCTGAAAAAGACTTTCTATCGCCTGCAGATTTCCCTCATCTATGATAAATTCACCGGTGCTGATATCGAGTAATGCTACGCCCCAATGATCAGCATCCGCGTAGTGTAAACTAGCCAGATAGTTATTCGACCCATTGTCCAGTAGAGATTCATCCAATGTAAGCCCGGGTGTCACTACACTGGTTACGCCCCGCTCCACCAGTTTTTTACCTTTAGTGGGTTTTTCTAACTGATCGCAGATGGCTACCCTATAGCCCGCTCTGACTAATTTCGGCAGATAGATGTCCAGACTGTGATTTGGAAAGCCGGCCAACTCAACGTCTGAACCGCCATTATTTCGTGAAGTAAGAACAATGTTGAGAATTTCCGAAACTTTCACTGCATCCGAACCAAAGGTCTCATAGAAATCACCAACCCGAAACAAGACAATCGCACCCGGGTATTTCCCTTTGACTTCATGGTATTGTTGCATCAGTGGTGTTAGTTCACCGCCTTTTTTTTGATCCTGCTTATTATTTCTTTTCAATTAGGTAATTTTTACTCCACCATTTTTACGATTAGAATAATATCTTTGTCCTGTTATCGTCAGGTACAAAGATATATTTTGTAAATGAATATATTTTTTTTGAATATAAATTTAATGTATAACCCTAATAAATAGTAAGCTTTGGAAGAAATGAAATATATCGATCAGGTGAGTGATGATGAGATGCACCTGCTGGAGGAAGCTTTCTCGTGGATTTTATTGCTTTTGGCAACTACCCGTGAGAAACTGGGGCAGATTGAATATATGGAAGCGAGTCATACCATCAAGGTACGTGGCTATGAGGAGAATCACATGTTTCACCGTTTTTATGATATTGTGAACCGAAAGTTTGAGACCTCTGTACATTCCTGGATGGGCCGCATAGGCGTTTCTAAATCTGCCGCTACCGAATATGAAAAACTGCTTGCTCATGTCAATCCTGTCCTGGCGAAGATGCCTCATCCGGTGGCCAGGCAATTGTATAAGGATTACATCAGTTATGCTCATCGGATTGCCAATGCATCCGGCGGTATTCTCGGATTCATGAAGATCAGCAAAGCAGAGGCTGAATTGATGAAACTCAGTATGATCACACCTATAAATGCATTAGCAGGAGAAGCTTTAGAAGAAGAATAGGGTAGTGCTCAGGGAAATTTATCTGGTAAGACATGGTGAGACTGAGTTAAATGCCGCCAATATGGTTCAGGGGCAGGGAATAGATGCTGCACTGAATGAAACGGGTTGGCAACAGGGCAATGCTTTTTTTCAGCATTATAAAGATGTCAATTTTGATTTTGTTGTCTATACTAATCTCATTCGTACCCGACAGACGATACAGCCTTTCCTCACGCTTCCGTTACCGGGAATGCAGTTTGATGATCTGACAGAAATCAGTTGGGGTTATCTGGAAGGTCATGTGAATGAAGGTGAGATACTGGATGCATATCATGCGATTAATAAACTGTGGGATGCAGGAAAGTTGGACGAGAGAGTAAAAGGCGGTGAGAGTGTCGATGAATTGGCAGCCCGCTGTAACCATTTCTTAAGGTGGGCAGACGGGCTGGAGCATGACCGCATATTGGTCTGTACGCATGGTCGTACAATACGCGCATTAGTATGTCTGATACTTGGGTGGGAGCTGACCAGAATGCATGAAGCCGATCATCAGAATACAGGTTTATATATTTTCAAAAGAACAGATGAAAAATGGCAGATGACCCTCCGAAATGATGCATCACATCTGGACAAAAGACTATGAAGAAGATACGTGTAGCTGCAGTCAGCTATTTGAATACCAAACCATTATTGTATGGAATTTTCAATCATCCTGTCTATGAATTTATTGATCTCGAACTCGCTGTGCCCTCACAATGTGCTGTGCTACTGGAAGAGGGCAAAGTAGATATGGCATTATTACCCTCAGGCGCACTGGCCGGACACCCGGAGTTTGGTATCGTGAGCGATTATTGTATCGGTGCAGAGAACAAGGTTCGGACAGTCTGTATCTACAGTGCTGTTCCTATGTCAGAGATTACCGACATTTGGTTGGATGGAGATTCACGAACCTCTGTACTTTTATGCCGTTATCTCGTAGATCATTTCTGGAAGCAGAATGTGCGCTGGCATAGTGGCGACCCGGATCCGGATCAAAAGATCACCGGAACATCGGCTGCACTGCTCATCGGCGATAAGGCGCTGGATGCTGAAGTGAATACACCTTATATTTATGATCTGGCAGAAGCATGGCGGGCTATGTATGATTTGCCCTTTGCATTTGCTGTATGGGCTTCAGGAAAACCACTGGATACTGATTTTTTACGCATGTTTAATGAGGCACAGCATCTGGGATTACAAAAAATAGATGAATTGACGATGTTATTGGCAAACACCCGGCGTCATTTTAGCGTTATGTCCTATTATAGAGACAATATCAGTTTCGTACTGGATGAAGCAAAGAGACAATCGCTGAATAAATACTTGTCATTGGTACAAACGTACCTATAATTATACACACATGAAAGAGATAAAAACACTGGGAGATCTTAAGGCCTCCGGTTATAAATACAGACCTATCAAAGATGAATTACGTGGAAATCTGATCAAAAAGATCAAAGCAGGTAAAGAAATCTTTCCCGGTATTCATGGTTTTGATGATACAGTTTTACCGGATATGAAGCGTGCTTTTCTGTCTCGACACAATATCTTATTGCTTGGACTCCGGGGTCAGGCAAAAACACGGATTGCCCGACTCTCCGTAAATCTGTTGGATGATCATGTGCCGGTGATAAAAGGGAGCGAATTGAATGAAGATCCGCTGATGCCTTTGACTACAACATCAAAGCAGATGCTTGCAGATATGAAGGATGATTTGCCGATCGAATGGCTCCCCAAATCCCAACGATTTATCGAGAAATTAGCTACACCGGATGTCAGTATGGCTGACCTGATAGGTGATATCGATCCGATAAAGGCAGCGACCAATAAGTGGAGCTTTGCGGATGAACGATCGATACATTTTGGTCTGGTGCCCCGATCTAACCGATGTATTTTTATCATCAATGAATTGCCTGATTTACAACCACGCATACAGGTTGCCTTGCTGAATATATTGCAGGAAGGCGATTTGCAGATCAGAGGCTATAAACTACGAATGCCCCTGGATATTCAGTTGATTTTCACCGCCAATCCGGAGGATTATACTAACCGGGGTACGATAATCACTCCACTAAAGGACAGAATCGACAGTCAGATTCTGACCCATTATCCGGATCAGATAGAGATAGCGAAGAGAATCACCTTGCAGGAAGCAAAGATAGATGCCCAGGTAAAGAAGCATGTTTTTCTTTCTTCCTATGCACATGATATCATCGAGCGGATCTCATTTGTAGCCCGGGAGAATGAATATATTGATGAACAAAGTGGGGTTTCTGCCCGGTTGAGCATCTCAAGTCTCGAGAACCTGTATTCCTCAGCCGAATTGCGTATGTTGTCTTCAGGACAAAAGGAAACCGGCATCCGCGTAATTGACTTTATTGGCGTAATTCCATCAGTGACCGGTAAGGTAGAATTACTCTATGAAGGTGAGCAGGAAGGCCCGTATAATATAGCGCTGAGCCTCATCGGTGAGGCTATAAAGGATGAATTTCTAGTACTATTTCCCGATCCTGATCAGAAAGAAAGCAGAAAACAGACAGATCCGTATCATGCCATTAAAAATTGGTTTTCCAATCACAAATCAATAGAGATCTGGTATCATGAAGATGATGATACAGCTTATGATAAGCTCTCAGCTATTGATGGACTGAAAGATCTGGTATTAGAACATGTCAGAAATAAGAAAGAAGCTACATTGTTGATGGAAATCGTATTATATGGTTTGGCAGAGATGAATATCCTGTCTCGCGAACTACTGGACGATAAAGTGAAATTCAGTGATTCACTCGCAGATATCATTGATGATCTGCTCAATGATGATGATTTTGATGAAGAAGATTATTAAGAAAAGAAATTATGTATATAGAAATTAATGCTGCAAACCCTGATTCCAGAAGGATCAGAGAGGTGGTAGAAGCACTGCAGAACGGGGCTTTATTCATTTACCCTACGGACAGTGTGTATGCCATGGGCTGCTATCCTGAGAGTAAGACAGGTGTACAGAAATTGTTTGACTTAAAGAATGCTGATCCTAAGTCACGACCGATGACCTTTATGTGTGACAGCATTTCGATGGCAGCGAAATATGCTTCATTTATCAGTAATCCGAGTTATCGCTTTATCAAAGACCATACACCCGGACCATATACTTTTATTTTGAAAGCAGGTCATGACTTGCCGCGTGTAATGGGTACAAAGAATAAAACCCTGGGTTTCAGGATCCCGGGCAACAAGATCGCACTGGGAATCATTGAGATGTTGGGGAGGCCCATTCTGTCCAGTTCATTGAAAAGGATGGATTCTGATGATACAGACAGTGAATTCTATATCAATCCTGAAGAAATATTTTCAGATTATTCACTGATGGTAGATGGAATCATCAATGGTGGACCGGGTAATCTGGAGGTCAGTACTATCATTGATATGACTGGCGAAGAGCCTACAATAGTGAGGGAAGGCGCCGGTGAGGTCGAGTTTAAATAATTCCAGAATTTTCTTTTGTTTGATGCAATAGTAAATGTAGATTTCAGTTATATAATTTATAATTTTTTGCTTGACACAATATCCTGATTTTTGTGTCAGTGATGAATTTCTACCTAAAGACGATTCGAAACCAAAACAGAGTGAACTGTACCAATTCAGTGTATGAATATTCTTCAACTGTGTAAAAAATTTCCTTATCCACTCAAAGATGGTGAATCTCTCGCGGTTAATTACCTGAGTAAATCATTGGTCGAACTGGGTGCGGAGATTACATTGCTTACTATGAATACGAGTAAGCACTATTTCAAGTTCGATCATATCCCGGCAGAGATTAGCCATTATAAAGAGATTCATCACGTCCCGGTCAATAATGATGTGACACCTCAGGGTGCTATACTCAACCTCTTTTCGCATGAATCATATCATGTTACCCGTTATATAAATGACCATTTCGAGCAGAAACTGGTAGAATTACTGGAGCAAAATGAATACGATATCGTACACCTGGAGACACTGTATGTGACTCCCTATATACCGGTCATCAGAAAGCACAGTAAGGCGACCATCGTGCTCCGGTCGCACAATGTAGAGTTTGAAATATGGCAGCGTGTAGCGGACAACACCCGGTTCTTCCTGCGTCGCTGGTATTTGAATTATCTCACCTTCAAGTTGAAGCGATTTGAAGTCCGGCAATTAGGACAGATTGATTATTTACTGGCGATCACACAACGCGATTTGAAGACATTCCGCAGTCTGGGCTATCTCCGGTCAGCGCAGATCGTACCTGTGGGTTTGGATACCACTGACTATATGGCCAGTGACAAGGATTTATTTACACGTCCCGCCATTGGTTTTATCGGTTCTTTGGATTGGATCCCGAATATAGAAGGGCTGGTATGGTTTCTGAGTGATGTATGGCCGAAGCTGTTAATGAAATACCCGGATCTGACCTTCCATGTTGCAGGTCGAAATACACCGCCTGAAATAATGAAGCGGCAGGATCCTAATGTGATTTATTACGGTGAAGTAGAAGACGCCAAAGCCTTCATTAATTTTTTCCCGATCATGGTAGTGCCTTTACTTTCCGGCAGCGGTATGCGTGTCAAGATATTGGAAGGGATGTTGCTGGCGCGCATTGTCATCACTACCTCACTGGGTTTGGAGGGCATCGATGCGCAGGATAAAAATCAGATATTAGTAGCAGAAACAGCCGATGAATTTATACAGAAAATTGACTTTTGTTTTGACCACCCGGTCATGTCGCAGCACATCAGCCATCGTGCTCAGGTTTTTGTAGCGAGACACTATGACAATCTGCAGATCGGCAGAGAGCTGATGGGGTTTTATAAGAATAATCTAAAGCCAGTCGTTGAGGAGAAAATGAGTTAAATCATTTAAAGTGGAAACTCATTTTTAATTGTGTTCTATCACTACACCGTCGATGACGGTATGATATCCGTCTGTTCACCAAAA
>CAZGKN010000034.1:14344-19976 GCA_964525915.1 uncultured Saprospiraceae bacterium
CGTTTGTAGGTATCACACAGCGCCCTGAATGTCTGATAAAAAAAACGATCCATCTCCATCACCTGCATATCGCGTGTCCAGAGGTCGATCTTGAAAGTGTCCTGTGTCTCCTTGTCAAAGACTGAAAGTAAAAAAGCTTTGATCTCCTGAGGGCCATCCTGATGTGAGGTTGCTTCCCAGTTCATTTCACCAGGCACTTTTTCTTCATCCAGATGAACATTGAGTTTTATTTCGTATTTGCTAGCTGCCATATTTGCTTATAGATTATTATAATTTTTAATTGTTGGAATGGATACTTTTCCGGAATTGATTTTTGTCTGTAAGTAAAATCTCCTTTTATTTGTTTCCTGATCCAGTTTTGAAATACATCTTGTTTTCAAATCTGATCCCAATTTCGGCACAAATATAGCACTTAGGGCTCATTTTATCTGTGAATCTAATTCCTTGATGTGGGGATCTCTAATTGGATTCTTTTCATTAATATTATGGGAAATACAGTTACAGCTATGTGTCGCGCTTTGTTTACTTTCTTTTGTGCTTTAATATGTACCTTGACTTTTGGCCAACAGGCTTATTTCCCTGATCCTGATCCACATATCCGTGCAAAGATCGCTGAATGGCAAGATCTGAAGTTTGGGCTGCTCATGCACTGGGGCCCATATAGTCAGTGGGGAGTGGTCGAGAGCTGGAGTATCTGTCCTGAAGATCTGTCCTGGGCAGCCGGTGGTCGCCGGGGTGGCCTGAGTGGTGATTATCAGGCATATAAGCAGGCTTATGAAGGACTGAAATACTCATTTTATCCTAACCAGTTTGACCCTGACAAATGGGCTGCTGCCGCACAGAAGGCAGGGATGAAGTATGTAATCTTCACCACTAAGCACCATGATGGATTTTGTATGTTTGATACAAAGACCACTGATTACAAAATCACAAGTCCGGAATGCAGGGCCAGTACTTTGCCTCAGGCTGATGTGACACTGGCTATCATGAATGCATTTCGGAAGCAGGATTTTTGGACCGGATTATATTTCTCAAAGCCCGACTGGCATAGTGATTACTTCTGGTGGAAACGGTTTCCGCCGGCTGACCGGAATTGTAATTACTCGATCACTAAGTATCCGGAGCGGTGGGAATTGTTTAAGAAATACACACATACACAGATTGATGAACTTATGTCGCACTATGGTAATATTGATATACTCTGGCTGGATGGTGGTTGGGTCAGACCTAAGACAGATGCAGAACTGCAGCAAGAAATGCAGGATGTCTATGAGGGGTCCCGCTGGGCACGTAATCCCCAGAGTCAGGATATAGATATGCCCGGTCTGGTCAGAGAAGCAAGGGCAAAGCAACCCAATCTCATCGTGGTGGATAGAGCTGTACCCGGCATTTACCAAAACTATCTGACGCCTGAACAGCACATACCCGAGGAGGGATTGGCTTATCCCTGGGAGACATGTATGACTATGGGCAATAGTTGGAGTTATGTACCTGATGAAAAATATAAATCGGTAAATCAATTATTATTTACACTGGTCGATGTGGTCAGCAAAGGAGGCAACCTATTATTGAATATCGGCCCCGGGCCGGACGGAACCTGGCAGGAGGAAGCCTATAGTAAATTGGATAGTATAGGTGATTGGATGGCAGTCAACGGTGATGCAATATATAACACGCGCCCCTACAAAGTATGGCATGAAGGAAAAGATATCCGGTTTACTACTTCGAAAGATGAAAATACGGTATATGTATTCCTGCTGGATCCTGCATCTCAGTCGGTTCAAATAAAAGAGGTTAACCTGAAGAATGCCAAATCAATTCAGTATTTTAGCCAAAATGGTCGGCAGCAATTAAAGTATGATAAAAAAACTAATTCAGTAGCAGTGCCAAAGTCCGATTATCCTATCCGTGTAGTGATGATTAAGATGTGATGTTCAAATGGATAGTTATGTATTAATTAGACAGAGTAATTGGAGTAAATTTCATTGTAAATATTAACAAATCAACCATATAGGTGGAAAATTAGATTGTAAAAAATGTGTTAATGATATGCTAATGTATTATTATTATTATTATTATACCGCTTATTTCGTGCCATTAATTTATAATTTTAGATTGATGGTTGTAGTGAAATTACCTGAAATGAGTAGCTCGCATATTCTAAGCGAAAATTAGAATTATTAAAAATTTTATAATGAAACAAATTATTTTCTTTAGCTTTATTTTCTTACTGTTATGTTCTTGTAATAAAGAAATAGAGTATCAACATGAGGACAGTGTAAAAGCAAGAACAACTAATCCTTTAAATTATTTTGGAGATTCTCATAATAGTAGAATGGATTATATTCAAAATATGTCGGGATTTGATACAGCATCCGTTCATACAATTTTTACTTATAGTACTAACTATTCTGATACTTATTTCAATTCATATACTGGTGATTGGATGAAGCATATAGAGACAATTGATATATGTACTGATATTGCTAATAATACTATAGATCCTTCAGATGCTTTATTAAAAGATAGTATTATTACTTTAAGTATGAAAAAGTATGTAAAAAAAATAGATAGCTTATTTGATAATTCGATTAACTTTTCTTCTCAAACAATCAAAACAAGTTCTCAATTTACAAATGAGATTGAAAGTATTGAAGCACTTATAATGAATGAATATCCATGTACTATTAGTGCTAATGGTGTCGGTGATGAAGGCGCATTTTTACTAGGAGCTTGTGCAATTGCAAAGAAAAGTTTTGATTATTGGGCGCAAGTAACAAGCGATAGCACCGATTCCTGGAATATTAAGTTAAATAGTATAACTTCCTTGCCAACAGACCTTCAGCAGAATCAAATTGAAGTCAGAGACGTCCCTAAATGGTTAAAAAAGGCATGGCGTGGGGTAAAGGTTGCTGCTGTGGATGTTTGGGGATTTATGACAGCTAAGGGTTGTGCCTGGGATGATGCTAATGGTCATCATTATGATTTGTTTTGCGCTTGGGATTATGCAGGGGAGAAATCAAGTTCAATTCCATAATTAGAGTAAATGAAATCCATTAAACTTAAGGAAAAGAATGGTATTTATACCCTTCTCTTTTTAATTTTAGTTACAAAAATTTATTCTCAAGAGAATAGAAAGATGATTTTGATAGATTTGGCAGGTAATCCTATTGAGGAAATATTTGTTTTGAATCAACAAAATAATTTATTTATTTCTAAATCAGATGAGCACGGGAATTTCCTTATCCCGGCAGAAATTAGAAATGTTAAATTAAAGGGGTTAGTAATTAGTGACACTGTTGTCGCTATTGTAGATGATACGATTAGAATTCCTTCAGGTATAAGGTTAAAGTCAGTTACAATTAAGAGTACGAATTTTAATGCAAGCAGATATTTAGAGAAATTATTGAGAAAGAATAGAAATTTGAGTAAATCTTGTGATAGTCTGCTTTTTTATAAGTTCTCATATTTTGCTGAAGTAGATGGTTGTGCTAAAGATAAGAGAAGAGGTTCGTTTACGGTTAATTTTCCAAACTATAAAAAAATGGGCAACTATACGAAAATTAATTATTGTGATATTTACTATGATACATCTAATACCTCTTACGGTCTTGGTAAATTTAATAATTTGAATTATAGTCTTAAAGGATTAATTTTTAAAGAGCCATTAAATAATAGTTCAAGTATTAGTTTGAAAAATGGCGGCAATTTATGGCATAAGAGTATCAGTTATAATTTTGAGGAGGGCAAGAAAATCTTTCATATAATTTATGTAAGTGAAGACTTGCAAGTAAGAGAACAATTCTATTCTTTTGACATAAGTGACAAACTACAATCAGTGACTTTTGTCCAAGAAGCAAGTAATTCCGGAGATTTGAAAATAAAGAGTGAGTATAAGAAGTATAGTTATTCTGTTAACGATGGCCGTATTTATCTGAATGATGCGCAAATTTCAATTATAGATTTGGATGTAAAAACGATGCTAAATCTTAATTTTATAGATTATAAAAAAATCCCGTGTAATAATGGTCGGATGAGTTTTGGGACTCTTGATGAAGAAATTAAGTATAATTTACATTCTGTTGAGGATTAATTTCTCACATTGAGTTTTGATTGAATGGAAATTGTAAATCCACATTCCTTACAGTAACTTCATGCCTTAATGGTTTGAAAAAAAGTACCACTAAAGTCCTGAACCATTAAGAAATTAAGACCATTAAGCGCTTTATCTTAATGAATCTTAATCCCTTAATGGTTTGTAATAAAAGCACTGCTAATGTCCTGAACCATTAAGAAATTAAGGGCATTAAGCGCTCTGACTTTATGAAACTCAGTGTCTTAATGATCGATAAAACGCAATAGAAAAAATGGTGATGAATAGTTAAGTCAAGAAAATTCTATTGGTAGATTATTATTTCTTGTATAATTGTTAAAATTTGATTATATTTAAAATTTATACTGTTAATTATTTTATCATGATCATTCGGGATAGGGCTTTATTAATCACTGTTTTTATATTCACTTTTGCAATTTCTGCTCTTACACAAAGTGGATGGTATATAGCGTATTCCCCCACTGCAGGCAGAATTGATGATATTAGCTTTATTAATGATAGCGTGGGTTATATGAAAGTAAATACCTGGATATACCAAACCCGGAATGGTGGTAAATCATGGGGTGGCATTGCACAAATTCCATTTGATTTCTATGTAAGATCAATTGAGTTTTTAGATGAACAAGTCGGTATTCTCGGTGGGCTCGCGGGATCTTTACCGCCTGTTTTAATGATCACAAAAGACGGCGGGCAGAATTTCACAAATTTGGCTGACTCTGTGGATGGTGGATTTATTGGTATGTGTGGTATTGACAGTAAAGATTCCTTGGTTATAGGGGTAGGTATTTATCTATCACCGGCTAAGTTTTACAAATCTGTGGATAGAGGGTATCATTGGAAATCCTGGGATGTGCCCAAAGCAGGCGGTCTGGTTGATTGTGTTATTTTGAATGACTCAACGTTCCTGGTCTCAGGGTTTAATGAGAGAGATTCCTTGTCTCAGGCTTCTATTTATAAAACCACAGATGGTGGGCTTACCTGGACACGAAAATACTCTGCGCCGGAATCGTATTCTTTTGCCTGGAAATTATTTGATGATGGCAATGGGAAGATATACGGATCAATTGAGAGAGGTTCGGAAATAGTGATGTCAGTAGATCAGGGTGACACGTGGAAATCCCTGCCTCTGGGGCTAAATTATTATGAAAGTGGGGCCATTGGTTTTTGGAATGACAGCCTGGGATGGGTAGGTGATCAACATAATAATGGAATGTTTGAGACAAGGGACGGTGGAAAGACCTGGGAGCTTATTAATGTAGGGCAAAGGTTAAATCGAATGGTCAAATTAAAAAATCACATGGTAGCTGTTGGAGATCGTGTATATATTTACGAACCCGGAACTTCTCAAGTGCTTCCACCCATTGAAAAGCAACCTTTCCATACACTGAATATTTACCCCAATCCGGCAAGTACGGTATTAACCATAGATAACGGACAATGCCTGATAAAAGAAATCCGCCTTTGCGATGTATTGGGAAAAGAAATACAAACATATACTATCAATGCAAGCAAAACCGA
>CAZGKN010000034.1:19986-24792 GCA_964525915.1 uncultured Saprospiraceae bacterium
CAATCCGGCAAGTAACGAGATAAATATCGACCTGGAATTATTGACAACTACACAGTTCAAACTCGAACTGATCGATAGCCAGGGGAGAATTGTGGACTTACTATGGAAAGACAGAAATAAACCCGGCAAACACCATTTGAAAAAAGACCTTAGTCGTTATCCTCCAGGTAATTATAGCCTCTGGCTGAGAACGAATGAAGGTCATTTGATGAAGCATTTTGTATTAACGAGGTGATGATATGATAGAAACTATTGATGTATGCTATGCTACTCGTAGGGTGAAATAATTATCTATCACTTTGTTGACCATTTGCCTTCCTTAGGGTATCGCTAATAAAGTTGATTTTGAACCATCAAGAAATTAAGACCATTAAGCGCTCTATCTTAATGAATCTTAATCCCTTAATGGTTTATAAAAGCATCACTAATTTCTGGAACCATTAAGAAATTAAGGGCATTAAGCAATCTAATTGAATGTAACTTAATCCCTTAATGGTTTGAAGAATTTATAATGACTTTGATTTTTTTAATGTAGCGATTAATGATTCTGCTGCTCTGCTCCCTGTCTCTGCACCGCCATTCATATAGCCCTGAAAGTCACGACTACAATGTTCTCCGGCAAAATAAAAGTTACCCACCGGCGCTATTTCCAGACCGGCGATCGTGGTCCATTGTCCTTTTTTATAACAACTGTAACTGCCATGCGTATAGGGATAATCTATCCAGTTGACAAAAACATGTTTATTCAGGAATTTTTTCTTTGAACCAATGAAAATATGATCCAGTTGCCCGACGGCTTTATCTACAGATTCTTGCGGGAGTTCTGTGCGCCAGACATGTGTCGGAGGCGCCATTGGGTTTTTGAAAGATTCATTGCTCCGATCCATCGAATATTTACCACCGAAGAAGCAAATGTATGCGCTATTTTTATTATTCTCAGTTTTGGTGTGACTGCCATCCCAACCGTTTACTATATCAGTGGAATACAGATGTCCGGTGGCTGAATTAGGTTTTTCAGACCAGGGTGATCCTTCATAACCCAGTACCAGCTTGGTATTCATGCCATAACCCAGTTCGTCGATGCATTTTCGTTTCTCCGGTGACATATTCTTCAGATTAATTTTCAATTTTCGCAGAATGGTAAAAGGTATTGTACATACGATATTTTTAGCCAGATATTCCCTGCCATTGGTAAATACGATTTGATAATTTCCGTCCGTATTCTCATTGATTTCAGCTACCTCATAGAGTCTTTCTATTTTATCTTCGCCTACTTTTTCAGTTAATTTTTCTATGATTTTTGAGTTGCCGCCTTCGATTCTATAGCGCTCATCACTGTCTCCAAATATGTGAAACCCATTTCCTGTACTGGTGTCGATCATATCCAGGAAATTAATCGCTGACTGCTCGGAGCAATCCAGGCCGAATTCTGAGACATAGGCATTCATCAGGAGGTCTTTCATCCATTGTTTGCACTTGAGACCTTTGATATATTCTTCCAATGAGGTGTTGTCGAGTATTTTTGCTTCGGGTGTGTCATAATTCTCACCCAGTGAGACAGCATCTTTTGCTATTTTTGGCACTATTTTTTTGAATTCTTTTATAATTTCTTTTTCGGATATTTTACGATTGTCAAAATAAAAAATATCACCAACTAATTTTCTTTCTTTTCTTTCTGCTTCCAGGTCAATGGTATTCAGTTTGAATTCTTTTGCCAGAGCTAACATGTCTGCATGTGTAGAATCAATAAAATCACCACCAAATTCAGGAAATATTCCCAATTGTAAAGAATCGTTATAATGAGTGAGTATGCGACCACCTAACCGTTTACTCGCCTCGAATACGGTGAAATTCAGTCCTGATCCCAGCAAGTGATTGGCGCAGTTGAGCCCTGCGACACCACCACCTAAGATTGCCACATCCAGTATTGGAGGGTTGTCTGAATCGGTGTCCGTGTCGGTCGTAATGGGTTTTTTAGTGTCCCTCTTGCAAGCGGTCACAAAAGAAGGGAGTGACAGAATCAGGCCTAATCCTAAGGCATCTTTAGCGAGGTGCGTGACGAATTCCCGGCGATTGTAACGGCCCGGATTTTCTGCTTCTTTAGTCATTTGATAATCATGGATTTCTTTATTCAGGCTACCTATAAGTTGTTGCAACAAGGTATTTTTTGGTTTCTTCATGTAGTGTAATTTATAAATGGGTTTGGTAAATCAGTCTGTTTTAATGGTGTATGCTTTGTCCGGTTGCTCTGCTAGCAATTTGAAAAGGTATTAAGTAATTTGAAAAGGTCGCTGTAGCTTTCAGTGTGATTATATCACCTCAGTAAAGATAATTGATTTGTAGTTTATTTCCTATGCTTCTTCTAATGATTTTTATGCAATTTTTTAAAAGTAGATTAGCAGATCCTCAAATTTTTGAGGACGCTGACTTATTAATTTGGTAACTGAAACTTTGAAAATTATTGATCGGAAAAGCTATTCGGAATTAAATTTGACCATTTGCCATTCTTTAACCCCTGCATTCCCTGAAGGGGAAAAATGGTAACAAACGGTCAAATAATAATTATTCCGGCATAAATTTTATTTAAACTGAAAAATCAGTGGAAATAAAAAAGTTACTATTATTGTCCATCCCGCATATACCGGCAAGAAAGCCGTAATACTTCTTTCTACACTCAATATATCTCCATCTCTTTTGGAAATTTTAAATAGTTGAATAGTCACCAGTATCAGATGAATAAAAATGATTGTGTTGCCGCCCAGTACTGTTAGTCGATTAGGTGTGATGCCCCATTGTGCCAGACGGAAAATAATTGCTGACAGGGCAATACCATTGACTATTAAAGTAATGCAGGCCAGCGCTATTAATAAGTATGTATTAATCTTACTGATTTTGTCTTTAGATGTCTCGGCTATCGAGAAGAAAATAATTGCCAGAACACCAATTAATAATAAATTAAAAATGATCAAAAATTCCCGGTCATTGTATGGGTCTTTGCCTGCAAATATTATTGCTACCAGATAAAAAGTCAGAGTAATTAACACGATAGGTGTGAATATTCGTGCCACGATGGGAGAGACTTTGTTGACTAATTGTGGATTGGTCTTCACTAAAAAAGTAGCCACCAATGGAACTGCAGCGAGTTCCCAGATAACAATGTACTTAAAGAAAATGTCCTCAATATCAATATTTATAAGCTTGAATAAACCCACAGTAATTCCGGCTAAAATACCACCAGCCAGTAACAGTACAGCCATCATGACAAACAAGTCACCATTGTATCGCAGGAAATCCATTCTGACTGAATAATCTTTTAAATTATTACTTGTAAAGGCCAGAGCCAATGTAGTCCATAGAAATAACGGGAGATGAATACAGGCTAATGTAAAAGTGTCACTGCTGTCATTTTTCGGTAATGCATTAATGTAAACGACAGACAATACTAATGCTCCGGATATAAAGAGTACCGTTTTTAAGTCCGCTTTATTTTGCCAGAGGAAATAAAAAATTAGAAAAGGAAATACAATGAAGGAGATATTTCTAGGGTAAAAGAAGTCTTCATCAATACTGAAAAAAGCCGGGATTTTTGCGATGAATCCGGCGATCAAAGCTGCAATTATAATGAATACCAATTCATTTTTTTTGCCCCAGGATATCATGGCGTCATCGTAATTAAGGCGCTGGTTCCAGGCCTGAGCTATTGGATGTGATGCGACTTCAGTATAAAGCTCATTAAACTCTTTTTTAAAAGCAGATTTGTTGCTACGATACAGGATTTCAAGTTGTACCGGATTGTCTATCGCTGCGAGAATTTCATCTTTCATAATTTTTATTTTGTATTGATCAAATTTAAGAATGTCCACTTAAGTAACGCAGATGATCAGACTATATTTACTTAGTGAGTTATCAAATTTGTTAACAGCACGAATTTATTATATCTTAATGCTTCATAGGTTTAAGAAACACATCACTAATGTCCTGAACCATTAAGAAATGAAGGGCATTAAGCGCTCTGTCTAACTAAATCTCTGTGCCTTAATGGTTTGAAAAAAGACTCTAATAATGACTTGCTTCATTCAGTGAATTTATACCCCACACCGCGGATAGAATGAAAATGTAACGGATCTCTTTGGTCTTTTTCGAAATATTTTCTGAAGGATAAAATGAAATTATCTATGGTCCTTGTAGAAGGGAATACATCGTATCCCCATACGTATTGAAGTATTTGTTGGCGGGAGAGCACATCATTTTTATTACCGATGAGATAGCGCAATAATTTTATTTCTTTATTTGAAAGTCTTATTTCTTCACCATTGCCATAGGCCAAAAAACGGTCAAAGTCGATCCAGTTATCCCCGAAATGATATACGGACAGCTCATTTTCCATTGTATGATTTTCCCGCAAACTGTGTTTTGTTGCATTTTTAATACGGAGCAATAGTTCTTCGGTATTGAAGGGCTTAGTGATATAATCGGCTGCACCCTGCTTGAGGCCTTTTATCTTATCCTTTGCTGCATCTCTGGCCGTGAGAAAAATTACCGGAATCTCTGAAAAATGGATTTTCAGTTGTTCGAAAACTTCAAATCCACTGCGTTCGGGCATCATGATATCCAGTAATATCAAGTCAAAATGTTCAGTTTCCAGTAGGGGGAGAATGTCGAGTCCATCACTGATAGCCCGGACTTCATAACCTTCCATCTCGAGACTTAGGCGCAGTACATCGCGCAGATTCTTTTCGTCATCGACTATAAGTATTCGCGTCATTTGGGGAGTTTAAATCGTATGGTAAAAATAATACCGTTCGG